>CAMWRH010000034.1 GCA_947176605.1 uncultured Porphyromonadaceae bacterium | reverse complement strand
TATGGCAGATCTCGGGCGACGGCGACGGCCTCGCCATCGGCGGCAACCACTTCATCCACGCCGTGCGCCGCAACATCGACATCAACATCCTCCTCTTCAACAACAAGATCTACGGCCTCACCAAAGGGCAGTACTCACCCACATCCGACCGTGGCGCAGTGACCAAATCCTCACCCTACGGCACCACCGAAGATCCCTTCATCCCCGCCGAACTCGTATTCGGGGCACGCGGCAACTTCTTTGCCCGCTCCATAGACGTGGCCCTCGACACCACCAAGGAAGTGATGGTGGCCGCCGCCCTGCACAAAGGGGCGTCAGTAGTGGAAGTGCTGCAGAACTGCGTCATCTTCAACAACGGCATCCACTCCTTCCTCACCGACAAAGAGCAGCGTGCCGACCACACGATCCATCTGCGCCACGGCGAAAAGATGCTCTTCGGCAAGGAAATGCAGCGCGGTCTGGTGCAGGACGGCTTCGGCCTCAAGGCCGTGACCATAGGTGAAGACGGCTACACGCTCGACGACGTGCTGACCCACGATGCCCACACCCCGGCCAACTTCCTGCATCAGCAGCTGGCCATGATGGACGGCCATGAACTGCCGCTGGCCATCGGCGTGATACGCGACGTGGCCGCCCCCACCTACGAGGCTGAAGTAGAGGCCCAGGTAGAGCAGGTACGTGCCAAGAAAGGGTTCACCTCCCTGCGCGACATGATAGAGCGCACATCCGAGACCTGGACCGTCTGAACCGTCGCCATCCTCACGGCTGACTCAAAAGCCGGAGCGACAGATATCCGCCCCCGTCTTTATGCGGAAACAACCGTTTTGCATAAAGACGGGGGTAAAATTTCGTGAAAAAACTGCACGAACAAAAAAAAGATGTGCATTTTTGAGGGAAAAATTTTCACAATTGAAATTTTATCACTTAATTTGCAGTCTGAAACGCCCTAAGCTCCCATTGCGGAGTGACCGGAAGAGGCTTAAGGAGCTCTCTGTCGGGGGGAAAGGAATACAGCGGTGCGAGCCGCCCCCTTTCTCCAACGGCAACCTTTTCTCCAACGGAAAAGAAGAGCGCCGGGCCGGTACAGACAATCAATATTAACTAAAATAAAATTTTCAACAACTATGTCTGATGTTGCAAGCAAAGTAAGAGAGATCATCGTCGACAAGCTGACTGTAGATGAGGCAGAGGTAAATAATGCCGCAGAATTCAGTAAGGACCTGGGTGCAGACTCACTCGACACAGTGGAGCTGATCATGGAATTCGAGAAGGAATTCGGTATCTCTATCCCCGACGAGGACGCTGAGAAGATCACAACTGTAGGCGACGCTATCTCTTACATCGAGAGCCACGTGGCTTAATCGAGCCTCAGAGTCTCCCAAGGGGGCTGGCATCACCAACTCCCATCGTAGCCTTTCATCATCGCAACGAAGTGCATCACCTCCATCCGCAAGGAGCCGGAGGCGAAGGCAAAGCGACACGGCGGGCCACTGCGCCCACCGGATTATTCTTAGACTACACACACAACACCTAAGAGTCGGGTCTGGAAGCCGCAGGCAGCCAGGTGCTGACTCTTACTTACTTAATTAATAATCACTCCAACCCAATTTCCTCATCTATGGAATTAAAAAGAGTTGTAATTACCGGACTCGGCGCCCTCTCGCCGCTCGGCAACAATGTGGCCGACACCTGGAAGGCAGCCGTCGAAGGCAAGAGCGGCGCAGGCCCCATCACCCACTTCGATGCAACGCTCTTCAAGACGCAGTTTGCATGTGAGGTGAAGGATTTCAAACCCGAGGAGCACTTTGACCGCAAGAAACTCCGTCAGCTCGACCTCTACGCACAGTATGCCCTCGTGGCAGCCCAGGAGGCGATCGACGATGCCAAGCTCGATTCCGAAGAGGGTGTCGACAAGAATCGTGTCGGTGTAGTGTTCGCCGCCGGAATCGGCGGTCTCCACACGTTTGAGGAGGAGGCCGGATATTACGCCATCAACGCCGACAAGGGTCCGAAATACAATCCCTTCTTCATTCCGAAAATGATTGCCGACATCGCGGCCGGTCACATCTCGATCGACCACGGTTTCCACGGCCCCAACTTCGGCACCGTATCGGCCTGCGCATCCAGCAACAATGCCCTGGTCGATGCCTTCAACCTCATCCGTCTCGGCCATGCCGACGCTATCGTGGCAGGTGGCGCAGAGGCTGCCATCTTCCCCGCAGGTGTGGGTGGCTTCAACTCGATGAAGGCCCTTTCCACCCGCAACGACGATCCCGCAGGCGCATCACGCCCCTTCAGCGGCTCGCGCGACGGTTTCGTAATCGGCGAAGGTGCGGCTGCACTCGTGCTCGAAGAGCTTGAGCACGCCAAGGCACGCGGCGCAAAGATCTATGCCGAAGTGGCCGGCGGCGGCCTCAGCGCCGACGCTTACCATATCACCGCCACTCACCCCGAAGGTCTGGGTGCGCGCCTGGTAATGGAGAACGCCCTGCGCGACGCAGGGATGAAGCCCGAGGATATCGATTACATCAACCTCCACGGCACTTCCACTCCCGTAGGCGACATCTCCGAGGCCAAGGCCATCAAGCAGGTATTCGGTGACCACGCATACAAGATGAACCTCAGCTCCACCAAGTCAATGACAGGCCACCTCCTCGGTGCCGCCGGAGCAATCGAGGCTCTCTTCAGCGTAAAGGCTATCGAAGAGGGTATCGTGCCCCCGACAATCAACCACGTCGACGGCGACAACGACCCCGAAGTAGACTACGACCTCAACTTCACCTTCAACAAGGCAGTGAAACGCGACATCAACGCCGTGCTCTCCAACACCTTCGGTTTCGGTGGCCACAACGCCTGCATCATCCTTAAGAAATACAAGGACTGATACACATGAATCCGGTCATGCCCTGCACGGGCATGATCCGGATAAACGAAATATCCCCGCAACGCCGCATTCAACGGCCTTGCGGGGATATTCTTTACAGTGAGAATCCCTGCGGGGGATAGCGTTCAGATATAGATCATGCGCCGTGTCATCCCGCCGTCCACAGGGATATCGGCTCCGTTGATGAAGTCATTGTCAGGAAGCGTAAGGAAAAGGGCGAGCCGTGCCACATCCGACGGCCTCCCCACGCGCCCCGACGGATGCTGCCGGGCATCGGCCTCGCTGAGTTCCGACTCATCGCCGGAGTGTATCCATCCCGGGGAGATGCAATTGACCGTAATGTGCCATTCGGCCAGCGACATCATCAGAGCGTGTGTAAGCGCCGCTATTCCACCCTTGGATGCCGTATACCCCTCGGTGCCGGATTCGCTCTGCAGATGCCTCGTAGAGCCTATCAGCACCATCCGCCCTCCGTAAGGATTCGGATAGGGGAGCTCCCGGCGCCATTTCGCCCACCACCGTGCCATCAGATAGGCCGGACGCAGATTGACATCGACCGCACGGTCAAACTCTCCGACCGGATCACTCTCAAGCGGAGCCTGCCGGAATATCCCCGCATTGCTCACGATGATATCCACATCACGCCAGGCGTAGAAAAGAGAGTCCAGCGCCTGTTCAAGCGCCTCGGGATCGGCCACATCCGCGTGGCAGAACCTCACCCCCTCGCCCGAGGCAAGACGTTGGCCGGCCTCCGCATCGATATCAATCACTGCCACCTTGCATCCGGCACGCAGGAAAGTGCGGGTGATTTCCAGTCCGATACCGTTGGCGCCCCCTGTCACCACCACCCTGCGCGGCGGGTATTTGCCGAACAGGCCCGGAGCCGCACCAGTGCGCGGAGAGGCAGAGGATTTCTGCAGGCGCCCCTGTCGGAGGTCGTCCATGCGACGTTCAAGATAATTGTCAGCCATAAGTCAAGGAAATATCTGTAATCTGTAAGGGGAAAACAATAGAGAGGGGATTATCAGTAAAAGTCAGAGGGGATTATCTGTAAAAGCCGGAGCGAATCGGATTATGCCGAAGCCCTCCGGCAGAGGGTGGGGAGGGAGGAGTGCGGAGGTCACTCATGATCCCCGTACTGCGACAGCGCCGCCCGCAGCGCCTCGGTCACCATCACGCGCAGTTCCGGAGGATCAAGCACCTTCACCGCATCGCCGAAACTGATGATTTCATGCACCAGTTCGTAGTTAAGCTGCAGCCGATAGGAGAAGATGCTGTAATCATCATGTATTTCCTCCTGCTGCGAATGGTGTAGCGGCAGCGCCCTCATATACTTCGCCTGGCGCGACGAGGCCCGCAGCCGCACGTCATATATCGGGGCATGCGAAGTCGTGATACCGATCACCGAACCGAAATAATCCGCCGCCGTCACCCCCTCGGGGATCGCAAACGGCTGCTGAGTCAGCGTCAGCGCCTTAATGCGGTCGAGCGCATAGGTGCGGATTCCACCGTCCTTCTCGCGTCGTCCCAGCATATACCAGCGTTGCTTATAGCGCTTCAGGAAATAGGGGCTGAAGATAATGTCGCGTTCCGCCCGTGAGCGGTTGAATCCGGCATACGTGAAGCATACCTTCTCCGAATTGCGTATCGCCGCAAGCACGTGAGGGAGAAACTCGCGTGCCGAAGGCACATCCTCCACCTCCACACGGTCGGAGGCATCGGGCGAGTCGGAGATGGCTCCGTTGACGGCATAATTGTCGAGCATAAGGTTGGTCAGCGACCTGTTGCGCGAGAGCGATGCCTGATCGATATAATACTGCCCCGACTCATCGCAATTGATGTCGATATGGAAATTCTGTTCGATCGAACGCCGGTAATGGAAAAACGTGCGCTCCGGCAGGGGCTGGCCGTTGGATATGGACGAACGCAGCCACAGCGCGCTGAGCCGCTCCCGCGAGAGGCGTCCGTAGCGCGTAAGCGTGTCGATGATCCATACATATCGGCTGAAAAGGTCGCGTGTCATAGGCTCGTGCAGGAAGTGGAGATTTAACACCGGTGGGGGGCGGCTATTCCGGCGAACAGGCATATCACCCTGCCGGACAGCGTATTCTCCGGGTATCGGCAATCGTGCTGACATCATTGACTCCGCTTCCGGCTTCAAAAGTAAGAAAAATATCCGATAAAACAGTAGGCCGGAAGATAAAAACGTCACCGGGCCATGTTGCGGCAGTCATAACATCCGTGTGGATTTGCTCAAATAAAAAATAATTTGTAAATTTGCAGTATCTTCCGGTGGCAATATCCGTGCGATGATTCGGGAGAGGGTAATTCCGTGCCCGTAAGTTGCGGAATCAGTCAGCCGCCGAAGAATGAGGATTGTCTCATGGTGTAATGGTAGCACTACAGATTTTGGTTCTGTCTGTCCAGGTTCGAATCCTGGTGAGACAACATTGAAGCCCCCTTCGGGAATCTGATAAATCAGAATCCCGGAGGGGTTTTCTCTTTATCTCCCACGGAGTCCTGTCTCCGACGGCGTCCTACCGACAGATAGTGTAAAAAAGGGAAACCGGGTGCCCCCGCTACATGGGGGATACCCGGTTTCGTATTCAGTATCCGGAGCGGAGCATCCGGAGCAGGATCCGGTGAAGACGTTGTCCGCAGCCGGATTGCCGGAGCAAGTTGTCCGGAGAAAGGTCTTCTGCGGGAAGCAGTCAGGCGATATCAGAAGAGAGCCTTGATTACGCAGGCGTCAGTGCCGTCCGTAACCTTTACGGTATACATACCGTTGGCCAGACCGGTGCTGACATTTCCTTCAGCCCCCTTGGCGGCGAATACGCGGCGACCCTGCATGTCGTATACCTCGACGTCAGCCTTACCCGACAGAGCCACAACGGCGCCGGGGAGCGTCCTGACATTAAGATTGCCGGCAGCTGCCACAGTTTTCACGGCATTTATCCCCTCAACCGGGATTACATAGCCATAGCTATAGTTTTCATCCTGGAAGTCCCAGAATGTTTCAACGCTGCTTGCAAATACACTCAGGTCGTCGGAAGCGAACGTGCATCCGAGCATCGGCAGGTTCTCATACGATTCCTGTACGCCGGCATCAGTGTCTACATACACGAAAGTATGCACGATATTCTCCTCCATCCAGGATTTGGTACCCTCCGAAGCCTTCGACATGATGTAATCGTAAAGGGGCTGCCACTCCTTGTCGCGCAGTTTGATATATGCCTCGCTTGAGAGGTTGCCGCCGTAAGCCAGCAGAGTGCCGTCGGAAGTCATTGCGGTGGGGGTGAAGCGGTCGACACCCTCGATGAGCGATGAAGCGCTTTCGCCTGTGGTCAGGTCAAAGATATAGGGATTGCGGAACGACTGGTAAGTGCTTTCCGGATTGGTAGGATCATCGTATACGATGCGGTCCTGGCGCATGGCTGCCATAGTGCCCTTGCCGTCCATATATGCGATGTTCATGCTGAATATGGGCTGCTCGTCATAGAGCTTGTCGAAGACAAGGAGGAATTTTTCCAGACGCGCATTGAATTCGATGGCCTTGGAGTCATAGTTGGCGCAGTCCTGAAGATACTGGGCGTACTTCTCGTCGGTCATGTAGTCATACTCGTCAGGATAATATTCCGGCTGATATCCTGATGCATAGTATGCAGCTAAAGCGTCCTGATAGTCTTCAAACTGCTCATCGTTCATATAGGCGGTCGGATCGGGCTGCGATCCGGTGAACTCGCCCGGATCGTCAAACTCGTAGTGGTTGGGGTTGATGAGTTCCTCTGCCACCATGCGGTAGCTCCATTCCCCCTTCTCATTCTGCTCATAGAGCACCGGGAAATTGAAATTGCCCGAATAGTCGTGGGTATGTCCGAAGATAGTCTTGCCGTCGTCGGAGATTACGTGGGCATAGACATACTGGTTGGAGCGCCCTGTGAAATCCTTTTCAGGATAGGGAAGTATCTGAGGCTGGCTCCATTTGCCGTCCTCTCCGAGGGTCCAGATCATCGGCACCACATCCACGCGGGTATCCAGTTTGTCGGAAGCGAGCACACGTCCGATGCCGCATATTACGGTGCCGTCGGCATTGATGCCGGTAAGATAAGTGCTGCGTCCGGCAGTGTAGGGGAGAGTGTGCCATTCTCCGTTCTGCCAGTAGTCGGGGGTACCCTGGATCATGGTATTGCCCACCATGATGCCGTTGTTCGACCAGGCCTTACCGTTGCCGGACGTGTAGAAATGCTGGTCTGTGTCGGATTCCGGGCCATAGATATAATGCTGGTCAGTCTGGAGGTCGAGAATCGACATCGCACCGTTTTCTTCCGATACCACATAGCGCCCGTCGGGCGAGATCTGCGTGATGGTCTGCTTCGGGAGCGACAGGGGTGCCGTGGGCAGAGCCTGCATCGAGGCTGCTCCAAGAATGGCGGCAGAGCCGAGAAGTAAAGATTTTCTCATAAATCGAATATTGGTATTAAGTTAAGTTGGTTGGAATGTAATTTAACTCTCGTTGAGATGCTGTCGGAGCGGGACTCCGGCGTATGAAAGGAAGGGTGTCGCAGGGTATCTAATCCTCTTCCCGGATCAGCCCTTCGGCCAACTGGGCCTCATCGGTTACATCCTTGTAAATCACCCACACCGTATTTGCCGAACCGGCCAAAGTGGTGGAGTATGCCTCAGCCAGCTTCCAGCCATGACCGCTCATGAAGTTCATTGCCTCCTGAAGCGACGGAAACCGATACTTTCCGATATTGGCCACATCGTCTTTCGAAAGCCCTGCCTTGGCGGCAAAACTCTCACCCACCACGATAGAAGCCCCCGTTCCACGGCCGATAAGAGTCCTTTCGGTGTTGGAAAGAGTGATATAATAGCGTTTCACTGCGGCATTCTCATCCTCTGCATTGGCAGTAGTCGAAGAGCAAAGGGAGGATCCGAAGATTACAAGGGGTAGAATAAATCCTTTCATGATGCAAATTTAATTAATAAATTCGGATTTGCAATACTGGATGCGTAAATTACAAAAAAAATATCCAAAGACCCTGTGAAAGTAGTCACAAAAGGGGGAAGAGTGAGAAATAAGTAGAAAAATATCATTATGAGAGTGTCGGTGGCGGGGATATGGGATATAAAGGGTAATTTGATGGAATAAATGTAACTAAATCAGCGATATAGGCGGTTTTTGACATTCTTCGGGTTTCTTTATGCATTTAAGTCGGGATGCCTCACCGGTTTAAATATTGCCATGTGTCGATGATGCTACACCGGCCCCGTATATAGGATAACCGGACAGAAACACAACGGTATGTCAATAAATAAAAACGCACTGCGGAGATTAAGATGATATCCGCAGTGTGTTTCATTATTCGGCAATCCATAATGCCAGCATGAGTTGAGAGAATAGTACAATCCACATTATCAGATATTTGTGCCGATTATTTCTGCCCGCAATATAGGTCAGGCATGTCGCTAAAACCCATATGTCGGTTACCGCATCCCTTACATGCAACGCACCATTACATATTTCCCAAACCATGTAGAATACAACGATTATCAATCCCGCAACTACAATACATTGGTAAAATGCACTCGAATAGATGCTAAATATATTTTTTGAAATGGATGACATATTTACAGTGCTTAAATTAAGTTGTAAAAATGATGTATGTTAAAGATAAAGCGCGCTATTATAGGCCATTTACATGTGTATCATAGGCGACGTCAATTGGCCCGTTGTAGGTGGGACAACCAGTCATAATCCAATAGACCATCCTCGGATTGAATAAAATGTCTCTCATCGGTTGTTTGTTAGTCTTGCAAAATTAATAAATAACCCAACTCTATCAAAATATTATATGTAAAATGGTTGATATACGGTGTGGGGCGACAGATTAAAAAGGGGAGGTGGATGACGGGAGTATCGCGGATTTTTTGTAATTTTGCATCCAGTAACAATTATTGCGATAAATAATGGCAGCAACTCTTTCTCGTACTGATTTCGAGTTTAAGAATCAGAAATCCGTGTATCATGGAAAAGTGCGCGATGTCTATGACATCGACGACCTGTTGGTAATGGTAGCCACCGACCGTATCTCGGCATTCGACGTGGTGCTCCCGAAAGGGATCCCGTTCAAGGGGCAGGTGCTCAACCAGATTGCCGAGTACTTCCTCGACGCTACCTCCGACATAGTGCCCAACTGGAAAATAGCCGTTCCCGACCCGATGGCCACCGTAGGCAAGAAATGCCAGCCGCTCAAGATAGAGATGATTGTGCGCGGCTACCTCACCGGATCGGCATGGCGCGAATATCAGAACGGAGCCCGCGAAATCTGCGGTGTGGCGATACCCGATGGTATGCGTGAGAATCAGAAATTCGAGCATCCCATCCTCACCCCCACCACCAAAGCCGACGAAGGGCACGACGAGAATATCTCACGCGAAGAGATCATTGCCCGCGGCATCGTGCCCGAGGAGGTATATGAGCAGGTGGAGCGCTACGCCCTCGCACTCTTCGAGCGCGGCCAGCAGATGGCAGCCGAGCGCGGCCTCATCCTGGTGGATACCAAATACGAATTCGGCCTGCTCGACGGCAAGGTAATCCTCATCGACGAGATCCATACCCCCGACTCCTCACGCTACTTCTACGCCGACGGCTACGAAGAGCGCTTCGAGAAAGGGGAGCCCCAGCGCCAGCTTTCAAAGGAATTCGTGCGTCAGTGGCTCATATCCAACGGATTCATGGGCAAGGAAGGTCAGCAGGTGCCCGAGATGACCGATGAATACTGCCAGGAAGTAAGCCGGCGCTACATCGAACTCTACGAGCACATCACCGGCAAGAAATTCCAGCCTGCCGACGAGAGCGCCCTTGAGCAGCGCATCTTCGACAACGTCAGCGAGTGCCTCGGCCGTCTGGGCTGAGCCGGCGACTGACCGGGGCATCACGCCCCCCGCCGCAAGGCGCAACACTGATGATACAACTACCCCGTCCCCCGGTCCTTTTTCACTGCGAAAAGGGCGGGGGATGACCGTTTTCAGCCGGTTCAGCGTCGCTGTTTGGGGCGGAACGTATGGCCATCGCACTCGCATGGAGTGGCAGTGGCGAAATGGGCGTTGAAATCGGCATCCGTAATCAGATACATCTTCGCCGTGCGCGACAGCGGAAAGCGATTGAACCAGCTATCCATGCTCCAGTACCACTCCACCCGGCAGAACTGCGGATTCCCCTCCAGAATACGGTAAAGCTCAAATACGAAAGGGCGCGAGCATACGGTCAGTGTGCGGCGCCCGTCGGTCCGGTACTGCACGCAGATGTAATTGTTGCGGTGATGCGTATCGGATTGCAGCTGCTCTTCGCTGCTCTTATGGCGGATGGTGATGCGGCGACTGTGACGGCGGTTGATTTCCTCCATCTTCCGCCGGAAAGCCGACCCATGCGCTGAGGTATCCGGTATGTTGAAATACCAGATATAATAGTGTATCATCTCATGGATTACGGTATTCTCCACCTCCTCCTGCGGCAGGTCGAGGCGGGTGCTCAGGCGGATGGCGCACTTCGACGGGTCGGGAGTGGTGCCGCGTCGGCGCGGATGCACAAACATGCCGAGCGACCGCCCGGCATTATTAAGTTCTATTTTCAGCGGGGGGAGGGCATTGTCAAACATCTGACGGTTGAACTCCCCGAACATCCGTCGTGCATCTTCCAGTGATGGTCTCATGAGGCTTTAGGTTTTAAGCTTTAGGTTTTAGGCTTTAGGTTTTAGGCTTTAGGTTTTAGAGTTTTAGGTTTTAGGCGCGGGGGTGCCGGAGCTTTCCCTTCGCTGAAGCTCGGGCGCGGGACTACGAGGCACGGCTTGGGTTTCGGTTTTAGGCTTTAGGGAATTTTGTAGGGTAGCGACCTGTCGCGACCGCCATAGGGAGGGGTTGCATGGGGGGCGGCCTTTCGACTGCAAATATAATCAAAATAATTCCGGGCAGCGGTATATACGTGGCAAAAAAAAGCCCCCGCCACGCGTCAGCGACGCGAAGCGGGAGCGGATTATGTTGAAAACCTGTGTCAGAATTGGGAGGAGTGCCGCGATACGGCTCTCATCAGCTGTTGTAGTCGATATGGATGTTGGCGCGGCGGTTGTACGACGGGTTGCCTCCACCGAACGACTGTGAGGCCCCTGCGCCTACCACCTTCACGTGATCCTTCGGCACACCGTGAGCCACCAGATAAGCGGCGATATTCTCCGCGCGTCGCTCGCTAAGATTCTCGTTATAGGCGGCATTGCCTACGGTGCTGGCATAAGCCGTGACAGTCACATCTGCATCGGCCGCCTTGATATCGGCAGCAGCCTGATTGAGCACAGCATTGTCATTGGCCACAGCCGACTCGTCATTACCGAAATAATAGATGATATTGGCGGCCTTTCCGGCAGATCCGGCTACCGACTTCACAGCTGCCGAAGTGGCAGATGCGGCCTTCGAATAAAGGCCTGATACAGCCGAGCCTACCGACTTCCCGGCGGCTACCGCCCCGTTGCCCACGGCGCTCACCGTATTGCCTACGGCCTTGACCGGCGCAGAGGTATTGAAAGCCACATTGCTGCCGTAATCCGTATCCGTGCGGCGCGAATAGAATAGCCAGCTTCCGATCAGCACCAGGGCAGCCAGACATGCGGCCCACCATACCCACCATGCCGAATGCTTCTTCACCGGCTCATCGCTTACAGCCGACAGCGAATCGGCCGGGTATTCAGTATCTACCGGAGCGGCGGCGGCAGCCGCCGGAGCTGCCGCATCGGCAGGATATTTATCTTCAATGCACTTATGGGGATGATCCTCAATCATGAGTTCCTCATCCGCGCGGCGCGAATCAACATTGCAATAGTCGCCATCCTGTATCCTCGACTGATAGTTTTTCTTTGTGTCCATAGCATTTTAGGTTTTAATGAGTGGTCAAATGCAAGAGCCACTTGACGGTGCAGCATGCTGGAATGGAATCGGGATTCCGCTCCCCCCGGTGTGTGGGCGGGGTGGAGGGTTGTATCCAATGCGGGAGCCGGCTGCAAAGCCCGGAGGAGAATGCCCTTACGGATAAATCATCAACAAAAAAAGGGCCGGAAAATCACCCGGCCCCGATGTTGAAATATGAAACTTTAACACTGTATTGGCAAAATGCCGCCTCATATGAGTCTGATGTCAGCCGCAGATGGAAAAATGCCTATTTCACGGCCTTGAGGATACCCGATTCAGTATCATCATATCTGAAACAGTAATCGCTCCGCGGTTATAATTGGCAAATATCAAATATATGGCTGTTAACCGCAGAGTAACAGCATGGCCTGATAACCGCGGAGTCGTCGTATAGCCTGATAACCGCGGAGCGCTCCGCGGTTGCAATTGGTTAATATTGTAATTTTCCGGAGTTGAAAATTAAGGGAGCTGCCTTTACTTTGGGCGATAGGATGGTATATACAGATATGGGAAAACTGAAACTTGGAAAATACGCCACGATGGTCGGCGGAATCGTTATCATGGGATTCGCCATGATTTTACCCTGTGTTGCAGGATGTGCGAGGGCTTCGGAAAATCAGGAAGAAACGAGTCAAGCTGCCTCGAAACCGGACGCTGACTATGTGAATGTAGCCAGGCATGGAGAGGAGATATCGATCCTCTGTGACTTCGGCATATCCTCGGCACGGCCACGCTTTTTTGTCTACGACAACAAGCGGAAAAAACTCCTGTCCAAATCCAAATGCGCCCACGGAGGGGGCGGGGGAAGCACCGCCAACCGCCCAGTCTTCTCCAACAAACCCGGCAGTGGATGCTCAAGCCTTGGAGAATACAGGTTGCGCTGCAACGACAGAATGCATAATTACGATGTCCCGTGTATACGCATCGACGGCCTCAGCCCGACCAACAGCAATGCCGCCTCCCGAGGCATCGTAATCCATGAGTGCCCTGTGCTTGGAGAATCATACACCAACGGTATCCCTATTCCCGCAATCACCACCATCAGCGAGGGGTGCTTCGCCATATCCTCCAAGACCTTAGACGTGCTTCAGGAACTGGTGGGGCAGGGGAAGCGCATCTACCTCTATGCAGTATGTGAAGATAAGTAAATAATCCGTATCCTCAGAGCGTCAGTGGTAAGGCAGTGAGCGTGAGTGTGGCCGATGGGGCAGAAATGTCGAGACGCGCATGCCACCCTTCCGGAATCGGAAGATTATGCGACTGATG
Organism: uncultured Porphyromonadaceae bacterium; assembly: GCA_947176605.1. Lineage (GTDB taxonomy): Bacteria > Bacteroidota > Bacteroidia > Bacteroidales > Muribaculaceae > Lepagella. The sequence continues at coordinate 12,418 of CAMWRH010000034.1, read as the reverse complement.
ACCTATCGGGACTCCCGTCACAACAGGACAGCGAACCCCCCAGCGCCTGAAACGGTCGGCAATCATCGCCTCCATCGAAGGGTAATTGCGGTCGGCGCGGTAATCGGTAAATGTGCCGAACACCACAGCCGACACTGCATCGAACACACCTGCCAGATGCAGCCGCGTCAGCATCCGCTCCACCTGATAGATCTTCTCACCCACATCCTCCAGAAACAGGACACGCCCCCGCAGCCGCTCAGCCGACAGGATATCCCAGCGGGTAGCGGCAAGTCCGTTGAGTACCGCCAGATTACCCCCCATGATTATCCCTTCGGCCACAGTATGCGGAGCCGGGGCATTCAGGATACCTGCCGGGGTAAAAGTGTAGGAAATCTCCTTCGCCCCTTCCAGAATGCGCAGCGTAGCCTCGGCCGAGCGCAGCAATCCCTCACGGTCGGCCTCCGGACCGAGTTCGGGTTCAAGAAACGCCCTTACCTCATCCGCCTGCGACTCCGGCGAGCGCAGCGCCAGCTGCTTCGCCATCGAGGCATGAAGCGACGGAGCCCCCGCATTAAGCCAAAGTGCATGGAGCGCCGATATGTCGCTGAAACCCACCAGCCATTTCCGATTACGGCTCACCAGCCGCTCCAGCCGCTCCGAAAGCAAGTGCACACAACCGTAGCCCCCACGTGCGCAGAGAATCACATCGACCGAAGGGTCGGTAAGAGCCTGCTCCAAATCCGACAGACGGTCGGCATCGGAGGCCGCAAACGTGCCGTGACGCGGCCCCTTGGCATGGGGCAACACCACAGCCTCATGACCGCATCGGCACAGTTCGGCCACGGCACCGTCAATATAGAGAGGCATCACCTCGGTAGCGGGAGAGATAATAGCGAATTTCATAATGTAGAGTCGGGATAGAATTGTCGGGATAGAATTAAAGCGGTAAGCAGGCGGCATCAATTGGTTGCCGCCGCCGCACTGCGGCCTGACACAGCCGTATCAAGAGGGGAGAAAAGAGCCTCAGTGGCTTCCTTGGCCGAATTGATTCCTGCCTCGGCGGCACACTGCATCAGCTCCTCCGCCGAGGGTGGGGCCGCAGTCAGGGAATCGAGCGCATCCGGGAAAATCTCAAGCAACTCCGCCACCACAAACTGCGCCGGGGCATACCCCTGCTCCGCGCTTCGCCAGTAATAAAGCAGAGAGCGGTCGTGATCGTAGGGCACACCGAGCGCACGCGTATACGCATCCCCTAACAATGCCGCAGCCCGGGCGCTGACCTCACCCGCATTCACCCCCGGCTCAGCCGCCCCGGAGCCATCCGGGGCGCCATCTACCGAGTCACCTGCCGAGTCACCTGCCGCATCTCCATATCCGGCCACCTGCGGCGGCTCCGCATGAGCAAGCCTCTCCAGAATAGGGATAGCCACACCCGGAGCACGCCCCGGATAGAAATAGAGAGCCAAAGCGAGCTGATCGGCATAGGGGAGGGCTGCCCATCGGGGAGCCATCATCGCCTCCAGCTTATAGGCAGCGTCAGCCAGACCGGCATCCACAGCAGCCAGATAGCACTTGGCCGCCGCCGCCGTATCGCAGGCCACCCCTAAGCCGTCGCGATAGAGGTCGCCCAGCATCGAGGCAGCCGTAGCCGAACCGTTCTCAGCCCCCTTCCGCAGCCAGAAAACCGCCTTTTCAGGGTCGCGCTTCACCACCTTCCCCTCCGTAAGCAGAAACCCCAGATTACTCTGAGCCTTCGCATCACCGGCCACGGCGGCACGCTCGATCCATTCCAGCCCCTCCTTACTGCGTCCAAGCTGCATCAGGCGGTACCCCAGATAATTGCACGCCGGGAGATACCCCTTCTCAGCCGCCCCGGCAAGGAGCCGCATCGAGCGGGCCGAATCAGCCGGAATCGAATCATAGCCACGTTCAAAGAGCGCCGACAGGCGGTACATCGCCTCCGGCACACCCGAATCAGCCGCCGCCTCAAGAGCCTGCAGCGTAGGGATGGCATCCCCCTGCGGCCTGAAAGCCGAGGCCGCCACACCTGCAATCAGCAAAGGAAATATGTAAAGGAGCCTGCGCATCAGAAAAGTGTATTTGGGGTAATTTCCTGGAGGCGCATCACTTCGGAGTCAGCGTCACCAGAGGCACAAGCATCTCCTGCAGCGAGATTCCGCCATGCTGGAAAGTGCCCGTATAATACTGCACGTAATAATTGTAATTATTCGGATACGAGAAGAAATCCTCATTAAGAGCATATATAAACGTGCTCGACAGATTCGGCGCCGGAAGCCCGAACCGCTTCGGATCCTTCATCTCATACACCTGCTTGGCATTATAATTCAGATTCTTACCCACCTTATAGCGCAGATTGGTATTCGTATTGCGGTCGCCCACCACCTTGATCGGATTATCCACGCGGATAGTGCCGTGGTCGGTGGTCAGGATTACCTTATACCCCATTTCGGCGAGCCGGCGGAAGAGGTCGACAGCCGACGAATGGCGGAACCACGACTCCGTCAGCGAGCGGTAGGCCGCATCGGAATTTGCCAGTTCGCGGATCATCTTCGACTCCGTACGCGCATGCGAAAGCATATCGATGAAATTCAGTACCAGCACCTGCAGCGGGATATCCGCCATCTTCGACAGTTGGCGGATAAACTTCTCGCCACCCTGCGAATCATTGATCTTCGTATAAGCGAAACGGTCCTTACGGCGGAAGCGGTCGAGCTGCGTCTGAATCAGCTTGCTTTCATGGATATTCAGCCCTTCATCCTCATCCTCATCCACCCAATACTGCGGATACATAGTGGCGATCTGCAGCGGCATCAGCCCGGCAAAAATCGCATTCCGAGCATACTGCGTCGAAGTAGGGAGAATCGTGGTATAAAGATTCTCCTCCATATTGAAAAACTCCGACAGCAGCGGCTGCACGATGCGCCACTGGTCAAGACGGAAATTATCGATCAGCACGAAGCACACCTTCTCCCCCTTGTCGAGCAGCGGGAAGACAGTGCGGCGGAACACCTCGTGACTCATCATCGGATGCTCATCGGAAGTGACCCAATCCTCATAATTGCGCTTCACGAACTTACAGAAATTCGCATTCGCATCGCGCTTCTGGAGCAGCAGCATCTCATCCATCTGCGAGTCGCTGTCGGCCAGTTTCAGTTCCCAGTACACCAGCAGCCTGTACACCTCGATCCACTCCTCCACCGAAGAGGCCGAATTGATAAGTGACGAAATCTGCTGAAACTCCTGCTGATACGAACTCGAAGCCTGCCGGGCCACCAGTTCGGTAGAGTGCAGATTCTTCTTAAGCGAAAGCAGGATCTGATTCGGATTTACCGGCTTGATCAGATAATCCGCAATCTGATTGCCGATAGCCTGATTCATGATATTCTCCTCCTCACTCTTAGTGATCATTATCACCGGGATATCCGGATGGAGCTGATTGATGCGGGCCAGAGTCTCCAACCCCGACAGACCGGGCATATTCTCATCAAGCAGGATCAGCGAATACCGGGCCGACTGGAGCGCATCGAGCGCATCGCGCCCGTTGGACACAGTATCCACCTCATAACCCTTAGCCTTCAGAAACAGGATATGAGGCTTAAGCAGGTCGATTTCATCATCGGCCCAAAGTATCTTAGGGGTATTATTCGACATATGCAATTAATTCAAAGACAGTTACTCTTCTTCCTCCGAAGCGACGGGATGCTCCGCTTCCGGCTCCTGCAGTGCCGGCGCCTGTGCCGGCTCCGGTTCCTGCACGGTTTCCTGAGCTGACTCCTCCCGAGCGGCCTCCTCCTCAGCCTCGGGCGAGGCAGAGCGGCCTCCCGGTACGGGAGCGGCGTCATCTGCGGCAGCTCCCTCGTCTCCATCAGGATACTCCTCGGTGGCGGGTTCAGCATCCTCCGGGTCGGCAGAGGGATCCTCCGGGTCGGCAGAGACATCCTCCGGAGCCGTGGCATCATCGGGGTCAGGCGGCAGCACTTCGCCGATCACCTCCTCCTCCTTGGCATCCACGGCATCCTCCTCCTCAAAGCGGAAGTACTCCTCAAAAGAACGTCCCTCGCGGAGAAGTAGTTCGAAGTTAGCCTTACTGATCATGATCGGGCGCACCTGCTCCGGCAGTTCGAATCCGCTCTGCGCCATCACATTGCGGTAATGCTCCAGCTGCCTCATATTATCGAAACCCTTCACCACCAGCAGCCCCACATTACCGAAGGCCATCGGCTCCAGATCGAAATCCTTCACCACAAACGAAGAGAAATTAAACCTCGCCACATCATACAGCACCTGATTCGCATTGACCGAATCACGCGGGAACGCCAGCACAAGATACTGCGGCTTCTCCGGGTCGCGCTCGAATGCGGCCGGCTCACCGTCGGCCCCCTCGGGGAGTTCCTGATCCGTAAGACGTATATCCCACAGTATGCCTCGGGCGTTCGACAGCCCCGCATGAGGCTTCCGCCCCGCCTTAAGCCCCTTCAGGATAGCGCCCGCCATCGGGGTCATATCCGTCTCCGGCCACTTGTCGAGCAGCGTCGTAAGGCGCTCGCGGAACATATCTTCATCCCCCTGCGTAAGATAAGACAGCGCATCGATAAACACAAACTTAGGCAGAATCGCCGACAGCGGATAATCCTCCTCCATCTTCTGCGTCAGGCGGTGCACCTCATTATTCTTATCCTCCAGATATGCGGCATACGCCTTCTCATACATCTGCTCCTGACGCGCGTGCATCTCGCGCAGATGCGTGAAATAATCCGGGTCGAGCATCGCCTGGCCGTAAGGAGAGTCCGGGAACTCACTGATAATCATCTGCCGCCAGCGCTCAGCCTCACCCACATCATTCTGCCGCACCGCCATAAGATACATATTGTAGTACACATCCAGACGATATATATTGTCCGGATATCGCTCATCAAGCTGCATGAACTCCTTCCGGGCCGCCGGATAATCCTCCAGACGGTCCTTAAGGATCACGCCCATATTATAGAGCCCCTCCTGAATCACATCATTTGAATTCTGTATTTCCTCCGGCGTAGAGGGGATCTGCTTGAGATAGAACTCGATGTTATGCGGGTCATTGGCCTTGTCGGCCAGTTCCTTCTTGGCCGCCGCCACCGAATCATTGGCCTCCCCCGAGCCTTCGGCCGCATCCTCGCCGGATTCATCATCGGCATCCTCCTCGGGTTCATCCATCGAATATGTGGTCTTATTGCGTCGGCGCCAGTCGTCCTCCAGTTTGCGGGCGCCCCATTTGCGCTGGAACTCCGTCTTACCTGCATTCTTGGTCATCGTATTATAGAAATACCACGACTTATCGGCATTCATCGTAAACGACGGAGCCGCCCCGGCCGACTGGTCGATCAGGTTATTCTCCTCACGATTGGCCATAAACTCCTCACGGGCGGCGGCCTCGGCCTCCTCCTTCTCGCGCTTTATCAGTTCGTCGACGAGACGCTGCGCCACCTTCTCCTGTTCCTCCGGCGTCATTCGCGACAGGCGCAGCAGCGAATCCTGCAGCTCCACATTACCGGCATAGACGCTCAGCTCATCGAGCACGTCGGAGCGCAGTTTCAGCTTCTTATAATCAGGGAAAGTGGCGGGCAACTGCGGCACAGCCTCCGAATAGCAGGGCTGCGCGAGTATATACTCCTCCTCATCGAAATAGATATTGCCCAGAGCCAGCTGCGCCATCGCCTTATCGATGCCGTTGCGCGTGGACTTCTCCACCGCCAGCAGATAATTCTTCTTCGCCTCAGCCGTATCGCCGCGCGACATATAGAGATTGCCTATGGCATAATAGATCTGGTCGAGAAACTCCTTATTACGCTCATAGCGCGTCATAGAGCGCAGCGAACGCACCTCCGACGAGATATTCGACCCCGTATACACCTCCGAACGCTTGATGCGGGCGTTAAACTTCGTGCGGTAGGCCGTCGAGGCCCCCGCCGCAGCCTTATTATAGGCCATATACGCATCCTGCTTCCGTCCGAGCTGCGTATATATCTGTCCTAAAAGGAAATACAGACGGTTCTTCTGGCTTCCCGAGGCAGCCCTCGCCGCCTCCGACAGATACTTCACCGCCTCGGCATACTTCTCCGTGCGTATCAGATAATTCGCCTGCACCAGATTATAGAGATTCCGCAGCTTCGAAGAGGTAAGCTGCTTCTCCTTCACCAGGCGCAACGCATTCTCAGCCTCATAGTCCCAGTCGAGGGCGCAATAGCAACGGGCCTGCCATAGGCGCGCCTCCGTCACCACCTCCGGGAGCCACGTGAAATGCTTCGCGATATAAAAGAAAGTAGATGCAGCCCCGAGGAAATCGCCGTTGAGATACTGCGACTTCCCCAGCATCATCCACGCATTATGGATAAAAGGGTTAAACTCATCGCGGGCCCGGAACGCCTTCTCCTTGGCCGACGACCCCTTCTTGGCCGGCTTCTTCTTGATACTGTGCAGCTGTATGGCCTTCTGCATCTTCTCGATGGTGCGGGTGAAATCGCCCGAAGGCTGGGGCATCTTCTGATCGGCCTTCGCTTCGGCCGGATGGGTGAGCAGAGTGCGGGTATAATCATCCTCATACCCCTTCTCCATCGCCTTCAGCGTCTCCTTATAATGCTCATCGCCATTATAATACACATTATAGCGCGTAGTAAAAGCCTGCCACTGCCGCGACATAGGCGTATTCTTCTTCGTAGAGCAGGCTCCGGCTGCGAGCAGGAGCAGCGCCGTAAGCACATAGCATATCGCCGCGGCCCCGGGGAAGGGGCGCGGACGCAGACGTGGTTTCTGGCGTGGATTTACCTGATGCATATACAGCTATAACGCATCAGAGCGGCCGTTTATTTTCCGGCTCAGAGCTGCAGGTAATTGAGCTGCTCGCGCAGCTCCACCCCCGACATGCGGCGTCGGCGCGAGATGATGTGTGCCAGTTCGGCTATGGCCGGGCGCAGACGCGGATTAAGGAAGATACGGCGGTTCTGATGCAGAATCTTGTCATAGAGCATCTTCACCTCATCCTCCTCCAGACCGCACGACTCCATCCCCTCCGTCTCGATCTCACGGTAAGCCGCGTCCATCACATCCTTCGGCACCTCCTCTCCCAGACGCACCAGCGAGCGGGCCAGGATATTGCTCACCACCATAGAGGCCGTGATATGGTAATTGCGCAGCAGATTGTCCCACACCGCCTTAGGCGACACCACCGGCGATATCGAGAAATAATAATCGTGAGAGAAATCAATCATCGGGCCGTCAGAGTCGAGCGAAATGCAGACTATGCGGTCGATCGCATCGAGGGCGGCCAGCGAAATGGTCATACCGGCCAGACCGTAGGCGCGGTCATCCTCGTTGCTGTATTTTAGAGTCATTGCCATGATTGTAAATGTTCAAAGATTCAGGATTTCAACACCTTCGCAGGGCAGGGGGTTCATTCCGGCTCCCTCAGAAGAGCCATTGGAAGCCCCCAGAAAAGGTAATCCCCTCCGTAGGAGTCATAGGGAGCGGCAGGGCGCGCTGACCGAGCAGATTGGCTGCCTCGAAGCGCAGGGAGAAATTGCGCGTAGCGTCCCAGCGCACCGAAGCCGAGAGATTCGTGATGTCGGGCAGGCGCAGCGATGCCAGTTCCTGGCGGGAGGTCACCGTCGGGTCGGGAGTGGCTCCGCCGGGCACGAGATCCGTAGCCAGCGGGTCGGTATACCCCGTAAAGATGCGGCGCACACCGCGATAGCTGTAATTCACCCCGAAAGTAAGCTGTCGCACCGGCGATAGCTCCAGTCCGGCGTCGAGCACCCAGCGCGGGCGGTCAAGACCGTTGAAGATACCGGTGCGGTCATGCTGCGGCGTATAGCTGCCCTTCGCCTCGATGCCCAGCACCGACGACGGACGGTAAGCCAGTTTCAGCGAGGCCCCGAATCCCGACAGACTGTAGCGTTCGAGCGCCATCCCGTAGTCGGGTGTGATTCCTGCCGGCACCGTCAGCCCCGGCATCGCGGCATCGCCGTAATTCAGCCACGCCATATACCATCCCTCCATCGGCACCCCCGACGAACTCTTGTACTGCAGATTCAGTTCAGCCGAGAATCCGCGGAACGGCGTCAGATTCACACCGATATTCGCGTCAAGCGGCGTATGCACCGGGCGCGTCGACTCCAGATGCGGATTGCGGTAGGGGTCGATCTGCGACATCGCAGCCAGCGTATGCAGCTCCGTGCCGCCGAGCAGATGCACATAGAATCCCACATTACGGGCCGCCACATCGAAGCGCACGTCGGGCGAGGCATGAAGCGCCGCGTAATGCGAATCGGCCGTATACCCGTCGGCATTGAAAGCCAGATCGATATCCGCCCCGATGCGGAGCGACAGATTCCGCTTCTGCCACTTGTAATACGGACTCAGCGAAAGGGCCGAATAAGAGTCGGGAGCCGGAGCATCGTGTGCTTCCGAATAGAAAAGCATGTCAAGACAGGCATCGATACCCACACGCCCCATCTGGCCGAACGGAGCCGACACCCCGCCGCTCAGCGAGACCTGCGTCTCGCGCGTGGCGGTGCGGTAGCCGAAATAGCGGGCCGCAAGAGCCGCATTCCAGTCGACCGGCCATCCACCCTCCGGATCGGAGGTCCATCCCAGCCGCAGGGCCGCGTCATTGAGCGTCTGCGTGGGGAGATGCATCGGAGTGCCGTCATACTGAAATCCGGTTAACTCCGGGTCGATACCGTAATAATTGAAATAACCCACATGGTATTGCGCCGCAGCCGACAGCAGCCCCATGTCGCTGAACTTCCGGGCATACGCCACCCCCAGCGACTCCGCATAACTCACACGCGCATCCGTCAGATCGCCGAACGGGCGCCAGAAAGTGGTGGAATTATGCTGCAGCCGCAGGTCGAGCCGCTCCTCCGGGCGGCGTATCGCGCCGACACCCAGACTCACCGACGAATTCAGATACGAGCCACCCTGCAGGTCGAGATACCCCAGTGTGGGCAGTCCGTCGCGCGAGGCGCCCCATGCCGTGGCATCCGCCACCGGCGACAGCGGCGTAAATTCCGCCTTAACCCCCGAAGAGGCATACTCCAGCGGAGTCTCCCCGATCGACAGGCGCTGCCGGTGGGGCAATTGATTGATACGGTCCGGGTGCAGTACATCGCGCAGGTAAGTGCCGTCGACACTTACCGACTCATGCAGCTGCGCCGAGGCACCGGCCGGTGCCATGACTGCGAGAAGAAGCAGAGGAAGAGGATATGTATAGGCTTTCATCTGTAGAAGCACATTACGTTAAGAAAAAATGACGGGAGAGGGGGTGGAGTGTGTCCCGCCTTTATCAGGCAAGACTGGCCGGGGAGGGGGAGAGCCTGCCCCGGCGCGCCGGCTCATTTCAGGCGCGAGGAGATCATACGCTTTATATCCTCCTCCTTGCCCGGATAATTCTGCCGCAGACTGCGCAGATACTCCTGGGCGAGATAATCCTTCCCCAGGGCTGAATAGGCGTCGGCCAACACGATAAATCCGCGGGCCACCCAATACTGCTGCTCCGAGCCTGAGGACGTGAAATCTTCCATCAGGTCGCGGGCCCTTGAGGCATCGCCTGCATCCAGCGTGCGATGCGCCAGCGTCACCGCGCTTCGTGCGCCGAAGAGCGAATAGGGATTCTCCGCCAGACGGGTCAGCATCCGTTCACCCTCACGCATGTCGCGTGCCGAAGCCGAATCGATGAGCGCCGTGGCCTCATAGAAATCAGCCTCCTCAAGCGCATCCGCATCGGCACCCCCGGTCGAGCGGAGGCGGCGTGCATACTCGAGCTGGGTATCCGCGTTATCGGCATTACGCATGATTCCGGTATAGGCTTCGGCCGCATACGCGGCTCCGCCACGCCGCTCCAGTTCGCGGTAAGCGCGGAGCGCACCGGCACGGTCGCCCGAGTCCGAGAGGGCTGCCGCATATATCGAATAAGCCTCCGCGATATGGCGCCCGTCGGGGAATTGGCGTATGTAATCGCGGATAGCCGTGATATTACCGTTATTATCAAGATATTCAGCCTCAGCCGACTCATATGCCATATCGTCAAGATCGGCGGCATCGACCGAATATCCCGGCACATCCTGAATAAACTCCGCATACGCCCCCACCTGATGCGCTCCGGCATAATAGCGGCGCAGTTCGCGGTCGGCGGCCCGCGCCTCATCCGAAGCCGGGCGCGACATAAGCAACTGTCGGTAAGCCTCCACAGCCTCCTCCGTATTCCCCGAAGCCATCAGCGCATTGGCCCTGCCAAGGGCCGCCTTGGCCGCGCCGGGAGCCACGGGATAGCGGTCAAGCATCCTGCCGTAGGCCGCCGCAGCCTTCGTATTGTCGCCCTGCGCGGCATAGGTATCCGCCAGTTCGCCGAGCGCATTCGGCAGCCACCGCGAATCGGCATGGTCGCGCTCAAAGCTTTCCAGTTCGCGTATCTTTCCTGCCACATCCCCCTTCAGCCCCAGCATCTGGGCATGACGGTAGAGTGCATAATCCGGATTCGCACCCGAGCGCATACGTGCGAAATCCGACAGCGCACCCTCATAATCACCGGTATAATACTTGCAGTCGGCCACGCGCATCGCCGCGTCGTCGCGCAGATCGGCCGACAGCCCCGATGCCGAAGCCGCCTTGCCGAAATACCGCCGTGCCTGGGCAAACTTATCCTGCATCAGCAGCGCATACCCCATGTCATAATCCAGAAGCGAGGCATTGCTTCCGGCGCGACCCGAATTGATCGCCGCCGCATACGCCTTCTCCGCCCCTGCATAATCTGAGAGCGCATAGAGCGCGTCGCCGAGCCAGATCTGCGACTGGCATGTCAGGTCGCGGTCGCTGCTCCCGATCGTAGCGGCGCGTCGCAGCAGTGGCGCCGCACGGCGGGAATCACCCGTAGAGAGGGCCGAAGTGCCGGCGGCATACAGTATCTTCTGTTGCAGCAGCAGATCGGCAGCCGAGGGGCGGCTGATACGGTCCATTGCCGCGATAGCCTTGTCGAAATCCCCCTGACTGTAATACAGCGAGGCCAGATTCCGCTCGATGGCCGGGGCAAATTCCGACTGAGGATAGGTGCGTATGAACTGTTCGAGCAGTTCGACCGAGGAGTCAAACGGTATGTTACCCCCCTTCGAGCGTGCCGCCACATAATTGTAGAGAGCAGTCTCCGACACCTTCCGGTCATAATTCATGCGGTAGGCCTTTTCAAAATTCATCGCCGCACCCGAGGGAGAGCCGATAGCCGCCTCGATCTGTCCCAGATAGAGGGCCGCACCCTGCCCGATGGCCGAATCCTCGTCGGCCACACGGCTGAACCTGGCTGCGGCCGCAGAGAGGTCGCCATCGCGGTATTCGCAGGCACCCAGCGCATATAGCGCGTCAGGGGTGGCCTCATCGCCGGCCCGGTCGGCATACTCCGTCAGCACCGTTCGGGCGCGGTCATAATCACCCGTCTCGTAAAGCGACAGCCCGAGCACCCTTTGGGTAGGGAGCCGCAGTTCCGGCGCCGCGTCACTTCGCAGCAGCGTAGCGGCCAGCGACGCGCAACGGTTCCAGTCGCCCTGACGGAAATAGAGCTGAGCCATATAATATTCCGGATATATACCGTCGGGGAAATCGCGGCCGGATGAGGAGGCATCGTCAAGCAGACGGCTCACCCGCTCGAACTTCGCGAGCGCCTGGTCATCGCGCCCCTGCGCATAGTCGATATAAGCGTCATAATATTGTGCCGCAATGCGATACTCCTTCACATTTGCCACCGACTTGATCAGCGGACGGGCCTGCGCGTATTCGCCGCACTTGATCAGCGACAGCGCGAGTCTGTAGGCGCACTGATGGCGCGAATCGGCATCGAGCGCCTCGATATCTATATTGCGGTAGGCCTCGGCGGCCTGCTGCCAGTCATGAGCGAAAAAATAGAAATCAGCCCGGCAGATCTGCGCTTCGCGGGCATGAATGGAGGCCGGATTATCACGTATGAACTCCTCAAGGAGCTGCAGACATCGCGGGTCGGAGGTATTGAAATAGGCCGAGCCGAGCAGAAACAGAAACTCCTGCGTGTCGGTCGGCGACAGTGGAATGTTTTCGGTCGCGATATGTGATAGCTGGTCGATGGTGCCCCGGAAATTACCGGTGGTCATCATCTTCTCGCCACGGGAGAGATAGGCTTGCTGCGAGGCGGCGGCCGGATCCGGAGGGATAGGGGCGGCCCATGCAGCCGAAGCGATTGAAGCGGCGAGGATTATATGGCATGTCTTTGTCATCATGGCGGAATCCTTGAAAGGAGGGTATAAAAAAAGAAAATCGGCTTCCGAGAGGGAAGTCGATTTCCGGTGGGCGATTACGGATTCGAACCGCAGACCCTCTGCTTGTAAGGCAGACGCTCTAAACCAGCTGAGCTAATCGCCCG
>CAMWRH010000033.1 GCA_947176605.1 uncultured Porphyromonadaceae bacterium | reverse complement strand
GGTACTGCGAAAGCGGGAGAGTAGGTAATCGCCCCCTTAACGAGAGGTCAGCAAACGCTGACCTCTTACTTTTTGTAGATACTAGAAGTTAAACCTTATCCCGCCGCTGGTGATGGTCAACATGGGAAAGCGGGAGAGTAGGTAATCGCCCCCTTAGAAGAAGGCTCACAGCAATGTGAGCCTTTTTTGTATATAATATCTTATCCCGCCGCTGGTGATGGTTTTATTGGGAAAGCGGGAGAGTAGGGAATCCCCGCCATCGCTTCGCGACGGCGGGGTAGGAGAGAGTGGACCTGCAGTCCGCGCACAGACAGCTTGGGCTACGCCCAGCTGTCTGTACAGCGGTTAACAGGCCATGTAACCGCTCCGCGGTTATCGCCCATTTCCGCTGACTGTGCACGGTTTGCCGGTGGGAGTTTGTGGATGCCGATTTAATTTGCTATATTTGCGGTATGGATACACCTCTGTTTTCTATTATCACAATCACCTATAATGCGGGTGAAGTGTTGAAACCGACAATGCTGTCGGTCAGTGACCAGTCGTTCCGCGACTTTGAGCATATCATCGTCGACGGAGCGTCGCGCGATGATACTGTAGCTATCGCCCGTAGATTAGGGGGTGATTCCCTTCGCATAATTTCTGAAAAGGATAATGGTCTTTATGATGCCATGAACAAGGGATTGGCATTGGCTCGTGGAAAATACGTGATTTTCCTCAATGCCGGCGACACCTTTGCCGCTCCAATCACACTGCGTCTCTATGCAGACGCAGCATCAAAAGAGCCGGATATCATATACGGCGATACGCTTATCGTGGATGCTGACCGCAACGTGAAAGGTCCGCGACATCTTACGGCTCCGTCGTTGCTCACTCATGAGTCGTTCGCCGACGGTATGCTTATCTGCCATCAGGCGTTTGTGGTGCGGAGGGCATTGGCTCCAAATTATGATCTGTCTTATCGTTTCTCAGCCGATTATGACTGGACTATAAGATGTATCGGACGCACCATCCCGGAGAAATGCATCAACCTCAATACCGTAGTAATCCACTATCTCGACGATGGCATGACAGAAAAGAACAAGCGGGCATCCCTGCTTGAACGTTTTGAAATCATGAAGAAACATTACGGTGCCACTACGGCCGTAAGAAAACATCTGTCGTTTATCCCCCGTGCCGTGTCACGCCGACTGAAATGAGCGCAGCCACAAATCCCCGGCCTCAGGATGTGGATCAAGTCCACAGGAATGGCGACGGAATACATCGCGACTCCAGCGGAGAACCCCTCCCCCTGATGGCCACCGTCATACTCCTCTGCTACCGTCAGCAGTCGACCATACGGCGTGCCCTGGAGAGTGTACTGCGGCAAGAGTGCCGCTACAGGTATGAGATACTTGTAGCCGACGACGCCTCGCCCGATGCCACACGAGCCATCTGTGAGGAATATGCCGCCATGTATCCCGATATAGTGAGGATGCTCCCTCCGGCTCCCAACAAGGGGCTTATCGACAACTATTTCGATGCCGTGCTCGCTGCACGCGGAAAATACGTGTCAGACTGTGCCGGCGACGACGAGTGGGCCGATCCGCACAGACTTGAGCGCTGCATAGAGATACTGGAGGATAATCCGGCCATTTCGGTGGCCTTCACATCTACAGAGACCATATGTGAAGGGATCTCATCCCCCGGCCATGACTCGCCGGGAATACCGGCAGGCTGCGCCATAACCGGGCGCGACGTGCTGCACAAAGTGCTCGACCACACCGACAGCATTCCCTATGTGCTTTCCGCCGCGCTCTACCGCCGTGCTCCCGTGGCCGAGGCCCTTTTGTCGACCCCCGAAATATTGCGCTGCCACGATGGCGGAGTGGAAGACATCCCCCTCATAGCTTTCCTCGCCAGCATCGGAGACGCCATGAAAGTCGACATGACAGGCTACCGCTACTACATCGAGGGAGAATCCATCTCCAACAATCTCCCGCACGAGAAAGACTACTGGTTCACGGCCCGCGTAAGCAGCATGACCTACCGTCTGGGGCGTCATTACGGATTGCCTGTACGGGCGCAGCTCAATCACTTCAAGACAAAATTCAGCTACATGGCAGCACAGGCGCGCCAGAGCGGCAACCGGGCGCTCATCGCCGATATGCTTCGGCGCCGCCGGCAATGGGGGCTTCCGCTCCCAGTAAAGGCCGTGGCGCACGTACTGCTCAGCCTCGTGGGCTACCACCGACATCTTCGGCCTAAGAAATAAAGACTTGCTTAAAAACGCGGGTGAACGACCGTTATTTATACTCCATACAAATAGTATTTGAATGAAGTATAAATAGTATTTGTATGTAGTACAAATTATGTCAAAAATCGACTGAAAATTTGGCTTTGACGTAAGGATACGATAAATTTGCATTGAAAAATCGCGGTAGCCCTCCGTCTGCGGTATCCCAATGCGGATTTTACACTACGCCCGGGTCATTCTCCATCAGATGGAAACATAGCCGCCGCGAGATAAAGAAGAAAATAACAATAACTTATAAAAATTACAACTATGGCTTATGTAATTGGCGACAACTGCGTCGCATGTGGCACTTGCCAGTCAGTATGCCCCGTAGAGGCAATTTCAGAAGGTGATATCTACCACATCGATCCCGACACCTGCATCAGCTGCGGCAGCTGCGCTTCCGTATGCCCGAGCGATGCAATCACTGAGGGTTAATCACCTCTGACGCAGAAAAAGAAAAAATAAGATGAATTTTCCGCATGACGGGGAATTCATCTTATTTTTTTTGTTTATATTTGTAGATTATTTCCCTCGTGCCGCAATGGTGTCATGATGCGGCGTATGCCGGGGGAGCAATTATATACCCGACAATGGAAAGACTGAAAGTCAAGATCATCAATAAGAGTCAGAACCAATTGCCTGAATACGGCACATTCGAGGCCGCCGGCATGGATGTGCGTGCATGGTTGCCCGAAGGGAGCGTCACATTGCGCCCCGGGCAGCGCGCGCTGATCCCCACAGGGCTTTACATCCAGCTCCCGCAGGGATATGAATGCCAGATACGCCCACGTTCCGGGCTCGCCCTGAAGCACGGACTGACCGTGCTCAACACCCCCGGCACCATCGATGCCGACTACCGTGGAGAAATCGGAATCATACTGATCAACCTCGGTGAATACGACTACGAAGTAAAGAACGGCGAGCGCATATGCCAGATGGTGGTGAAAAGCTACACCAAAGTGGAATGGCAACCGGTAGAGCGGCTCGACCGTACCGAGAGGGAAGACGGTGCCTTCGGCCATACGGGAGTAGACTGAGTGCTCCCGCTTACTTAAACAGAATAATCCGATCATGCTGATGATGAAATACAGAAAGATGCGGCGTCTCATACCACTGCTGATGCTTCTGGTCGTCACCGGGGGTGGCATTGCCATTGCCGGGCGTGAGGCTGATGCCGATGCAATACGGCAGCGCCGTGAGGCGGCCCGCCACTACTACCTTACAGCCGCCCGATACAGCGCCCTGGGGCAGAACGCCGAGGCCGCCGAGCTATACAAGAAAGCCTACATGCTGGATTCCACCTATGCGGAGGCCGCCCTGCAGTACGGAGTGCGCCGCTGGGGGATGCCTGCCGACACGCTCTCCACACCCTCCGAGAGAGCCGAGTCGAAGCGCATAGCCAAGAAATTCCTCAAGGAATATCCCGGCGATTTCTTCCCGAACCTCTTCCTGTCCAATGTAATGGAGCGTGCCGGAGAATTCGATGAGTCGATAGCCGTGCTGGAAGGAATCAACCGCCAGGATCCCGGCAACACCGATGTGCTGATGCATCTGTCGGCCCTGTATCTCGACACCCGTCAGTTTGACAAAGCCCTCGATGCAATCAACGCCTACGAGCGCATCGAAGGGGAGGGGATCGAGCTCCTCATACGCAAGGCCGGGATGATGCTCGCCATGGGCGACACCGCCGCCGCCCTGCGCGAGACCGACCGCATGATGGCCAAATACCCCGCCAACACCCAATACGCCATATTCAAAGGGCAGCTCTACAGCTACATCAACCGGCCCGACTCCGCCCTCAAGGCCCTGACATATGCCGAGACACTGGAAAAACCCGGTTACGGAGGCCCCGTAAAGCTGCAGCTTGCCGACTATTACCGCGCCACGGGCGACAGTGTGGCTTACGACAGAAAGATGTACGAAGCCCTGCTGGCCGAAGACCTTGACTTCGACACCAAAAATGAAGTAATGGCCTACTACCTGCAGACCCTCATACGCGACAACGCCGACCGCTCGCGTGGCGACCGACTCTTCACGGTGCTGCGCGAACAGTACCCCCACGAGCCCGATCTTCTGGCACTTTCGGCCCGATACAACGCCTCAAAATCCGACTTCCCGCAGGCCCTCGACGACATAGGCTACGCCATCGACATGGACCACACCAATCCCGAATACTGGGAGCAGGCCATAGTATACGCCTTCATGCTCGACGACCATCAGAAAGCCGACTCCCTCTACAACAAGGCCCGTCAGCTGCTCCCCAAGACACCGATGCGCATCTATAGCCTGGCCGGCACCAACGCCACCGTAATGGAGCAATACGACCGCGCCCTGAAGATCTACCAGCTTGCGCTCGACGAGAACTTCCCCGGGCAGCATATCTCGCAGAAGGCCGATATGGATGCCCTCGGCACGTTCCTTACCTACGACAACATCAACGACCTGATTTCCCTCTACACCGAAATCGGAGATGCATACTACAAGAAAGACGACCGTGAGCACGCATTCATCAACTACGACAACGCCCTCGCGCTTGACCCCGATGATGCCCTCACCCTCAACAACTATGCCTACTTCCTCGTAGAAGAGAACACCCCCGTCAGCGACGAAGACCTCGAAAAAGCCGACGACATGTCGCGGCGTGCCATAAACCAGAACCCCGAAAACCCCACATATCTCGACACACGCGCCTGGGTGCTGTTCAGAAAGAAGGATTTCGAAAAGGCGCGCGAACTTGAGGAGCGTGCCATCGAACTGCTTGGCGACGATGCCGACGAGGCCGAATTAGGGGAGTACCGGCATCATCTCGGCGACATACTCTTCATGCTCAACGAGCCGGCCAAGGCCCTTGAGGAATGGGAAAAAGCCCTTAAAGGGTGTCCCGACGACTCCCTGCTGCGCAAAAAGGTAAAAGACCGCACATTCTATTACGAATAATAATCCCCCGATACATAAGGATAATCCCCCGATACATAAGGCCCGTGCGCAAACGGGCTGACACATATACTGCAAATGAACAGACTCGCATCATTACTCGTTTCATTACTGCTCATCATCATCAGCAGCGCCGGCTCTCCGCTACATGCCCAGGACGACCAGCTCGGGCGTAAAGAGGAAAAACGGCTTATCGAAAGGATTGCCGACAGCTACACCGACTGGCAACGTGCTTCATGGAGCGGCAAACTCAGTTCCGACCGTCTGCCGGTATCCGTGACGATGAAAGTATACATGGAAAAAGGGAAGCTCACCATGATTTCGCTCCGCGCCCCGCTCTTCGGGGAGGTGGCTCGTGTGGAAATCGACCCCGACAGCCTCGTAGTGGCCAATAAGATGAAACATACCTACTACTCGCGTCAGCTTTCCGAAATTTCGGCCATGGCTCCTGACCTGACAGAAGACGTACAGGCCCTGCTGCTTGGCCGGATGTTTGCCATCGGATGCGGCCAGCTCGGCAAATCATGTGCCGATGCCGTGGCGATCTTCCCCCTGCAGGCCGACAGCGGCTACATGGTGGTGCCCGACGTGCCCGACTATCTGCCGCAGGTGGTCTACGGCTTTGCTACAGATGCCGACCTGCGCATCTCCACCTTCGCCGCCGCCTACGGACGCACCGAAGTGGCCTCGGAGCCGACTCCCGACAATCCCGACCCCGGATTCAGCTACGAACCCGAGGTGCAGCTCCAGGCCGACATCACCTACAGCGGCAAAGGGGCCGTGGCACGTCTTGAAGCCATCGGGCGCGGCCAGACCTACACCGCCACCCTCAGTGTCGGAGAGACCGAATGGGACGGGAAACCCTTCGACCGTATCGACCTGAGCGGATACCGCCGTGTAGCCTTCCGCGACGTGATGAGGATGTGATATTCCAACCCGCTCCCCCACGTATGGTCGCGACCTCTCGCGACAGCCGCGCGAAGCCTGTCCCCCGTAGGGGCACGCCCGCCGCGCGAAGCCGGGTCCCGTAGTCCCGCGCCGGAGCTTCAGCGACCGGAAGCCCTACCCCTCATACCAAACAGATTCCACAATTCATCTCCATAATGCGTCATATCCACAAAATACTCGATTTCTCCCGGCGGTGCACAGTCCTGATGTGTGCCGTAATGCTTCTTGCCTCACCGCTTGCCACCCCGCAGCTGATGGCCGCCCCACAGACCAGAGCCCAGAAGAAGAGCAGCGGCACTTCGGGTAAAAACACACAGAAATCGACATCCTCGGCCACCTCCGGATCCAAATCCTCCGGCAAATCCGGTGCAGCCGCCTCAAAATCGGCTGCAAAAGGGGGTAAAGCCTCCGCCGCCAAGAGGGGGGGAAGCAAACAGCGGAAGGAGACCGCTCCCAAGGCCTCCAAGGCCGAACTGGAGCGCCGGGAGGAGGACGCACGCAAAGAGGTGAAGCGTACACAGGAAGAGCTGCGCCAGACCGAGGCCTCCATCAAGCAGGGACTCAGCGAACTCTCGCGCCTCGAAAGCGGCATCGCCGCCTCCCGCAAAGAGACCGAAGCCTTAGGCAACGAAGTAAAGAAACTCACCGGACGCATCAGCGGCCTGCAGAGCAACATCGCCACCCATTCAGCCGAACTCGAGCAGCTGCGTGCCGAATACCTCAAGGCCGTAAAGAAGATGCGCACCACCAAAAAGCGCAATTCCACCGTGGCGTACCTCTTCGGTGCCAAAGACCTGGCCCAGGCCGAACGGCGTATGCGCTATCTCAAGGAATTTTCAGAATGGAAAGATGCCCGCACACGCGACATCGATGCCAAAGTGGCCGTGCTCAAGAAAGAGAACGACGCCCTGCAGCGCGCCAAATCCGACAAGGACGTGATGCTCGGACGCGAACTCAAGGCCCAGCAGAAACTCACCGCCCAGAAGGCCCAGCAGGATGAAGTGGTAAGTCATCTGAAAGCCAACCAGTCGGCCCTCCAGTCGCACCTTGCCAAAAAGCAGGCCGAGGTCAACCAGCTGCGCAATCAGGTGGCCGCCCTCATAGCCGAAGAGCAGCGCAAGGCCGAAGAGGCCCGCCGCGCCGAAGAGCGCCGTATAGCCGAAGAGCAGCGCAAGGCCGAAGAGCGCCGGCGTGCCGAAGAGGAGCAGCGTGAGAAAGAGCGGCGTGAAGCCATAGCGCGCCGTGAGGCCGAAGAACTTGCCAAAGCCGAGAAAGAGGCCGAGCGTCAGGCCGCCGCGCGCCTTGCCGCCCAGGAAGAGGCAGTGCGCAAAGCCGAAGAAGAGGCCCGCAAGGCCCAGGCCAAGAAAGACAAAGAGGCCGCCAAGGAAGCCGAGCGCAAAGCCGAGCAGGAGCGCAAGAAAGCCGAAAAAGCCCGCAAGGATAAGGAAAAGGCCGAAAAGACACGCAAAGAGGCCGAGCAGCGCGAAGCCCGCGAACGCGAAGAGCAGCGCAAGAAAGAGGCTGCCGCCTCCCGCAAGTCGCAGAAGAGCAAGAGTGCCTCCGATGCCAAGGGGAATGCCGGATCCTCGGCTGCCTCCAAATCCAACGCCGGGGCTTCCGACAAGGATTACGCCAGCGCCCGCCAGCGCCGTCCGCGCGGCAACGCCTCGTCAGCCTCAACGTCCACCTCAGCCGCCTCCTCGGCCTCCACCTCAGCCGCCGCCGACTTCGCCACCATGCGCGGGCAGCTCCCGCGCCCCGTCAGCGGAGCCTTCCGCATCACCAGCCAGTTCGGGCGCCACTCGCTCCCCGACCTGCCCGACGTGATGTACGACAACCCCGGCATCGATGCCGAAGTGGCAGCCGGGGCCTCCGCCCAGGCCGTGTATGCCGGCACCGTGTCCGGCGTATACATGATTCCCGGATTCTCTACCGTGGTAATCGTCAACCATGGCGATTACTATACCGTCTACGGCAACCTCGGCTCATCGGCCGTAAAGGTCGGCGACCGCGTAAAGCAAGGGCAGACGTTGGGCAAGGTCACCACCGACCCCGACAACCCGGGCCACAGCGAGATACATTTCGAGGTATGGAAAGGTAAGGAGAAACAGAACCCCGCAGCCTGGATCAGATAAAGAGCCATACGCATGTCAGAAATCAGATTACGCCGGTATACCGGTGCCGATGCAGGGGTATGGAACGCCTTCGTGGCCACCTCCCGCAACGCCACATTCCTCTTCGACCGGGGGTATATGGACTATCATGCCGACCGGTTTGCCGACCATTCACTGATCGCCCTCAAAGGTGATCGCCCCGTGGCGATGCTCCCGGCCAACCTCCGGGAGGAAGACGGTGGCCGCTGCGTGCTCCAGAGCCACGGCGGACTCACCTATGGCGGATGGATACTCCCCACGCGCCATTTCGATGCCACCGACATGCTCCACGTCTTCGACCGACTGGCACACTACTGCCGCGCCGGCGGCATCTCCTCCCTCGACTACCGCCCGCTCCCCTACATCTACCACCGCATGCCCTCGCAGGACGATATCTACGCCCTCTTCCGGCAGGGGGCGCGGATCACCGAGACCAACCTCTCCTGCGCCATCGACCTCTCCGCCCATCCCGGGCTCAACACCCAGCAGCGCCGCAACCTCAGGCGTGCCGAAGCCGCATCCCCCCGTATCGACGAGCCGCAGGATGCCGCCGCATTCCATGCCCTGCTGTCGCGATGCCTGGCCGAGCGGCACGGTGCCGCACCGGTGCACAGCGCCGCCGAACTTCAGATGCTCCACGACCGCTTCCCCGCGCGGATACGCCTCTTCACCGTATCCGATGCCGACGGCATCCAGGCCGGAGCCTGCGTATACGATACCGGCACGACCGCCCATACGCAGTATCTCTGTTCCACCCCCGAAGGGCGCTCCCGCGGACTCCTCACCCTGCTGCTATCCCGCCTGACAGATATCTTTGCGCATTGCCGATACCTCGATTTCGGCACATCCAACGAATCCCACGGCCTCGTGCTCAACGAAGGCCTCTACCGCCAGAAATCCTCCCTCGGCGGGAGCGGCGTGGCCTACACCCGCTTCACCATCGACTACTGAACCGCCTCTCCTCCGGCGCCGCCCATCCTCCGGCGCTCCCCGTATACCGACCCCGTAACCTAACCCCTCAGCAAAATGGATCCGCATACAGAATCATCACCCGCCGGACTCTCCCTGTCACTCGTGATACCCGTCTACCAGCGGGCTCACCAGGTAGGGGAGACCCTCGCAGCCGTAGAGGGGCAGACATGCCCCCCGGACGAGGTGATACTCGTCGACAACGGATCGACCGACGGATCCGTTGACATCCTGCAGCAATGGAGCCGCCGGATGAACGATGCCGGATGGCGCGTGCGCGTACTCACGGAGCATCGCCGCGGCGCGGCCCGTGCCCGCCAGACGGGCCTGGAATCCGTCACATCGGCCTACGTGATGTTCTTCGACTCCGACGACATAATGCCCCCCCGCCACATCGAGCTCGCCCTTGCCGACCTTGCGGCCCATCCCGATGCCGACATCTGTGCATGGAGCTTAGGGTATGAATGCGGAGGCCGATGCCTCGGCCACCGCCGCATCATCCCCGGGCGCGTCATCGAAAACCATATGGTGCAGGGATTGCTCTGCACCGCCGCCTACGCCGTGCGCACCTCCTTCCTGCGCCGTGCCGGAGGGTGGGACCCCGCCATCGGCGGCTGGGACGACTGGGAACTCGGACTGCGCCTCCTTCTGCGCCAACCCGTGATATATGTCGACCCGAGGCCGCGCCTGTATGTGCGCGTGCAGGAGGATTCCATCTCCGGCCTTGGATTTGTGCACCGCGCCGGCGACTGGGAACATACCCTCGATGCCATGGAGCGGCACGCCGAGGGGTGCGCCGACACCGCAATGCGCCGCCGGCTGCTGCGGCTCATAGCCTACCGCCGCGTCAACCTTGCCGCCCATTACCGGCGCGAAGGTCGCCCCGACCTCGGGAGCGCCCTCCTTGCAAGAGGATTGCGCACGTCCGCACTGCCCTGGCCCGCCCGCCTGCTGCTCCGCATAGCCTACCTCCATACAGCCTCCGGACTCCCCTGGGCCGGAGGAATATATCCGCCACTGCTCCGCTGAGGCGACCCGCCGGAAGAAAAAACGTAAAACCGGGCAGCAACCATCAGTAGTTGCTGCCCGGCTTTTGATTGTCAGACAATATTCGACTGTCGGATAATATTCTGCTGTCAGAGTTTCTTCGACTGTCGAATAATATGATTATGCGGTACTTACCGGTGAGAGGAGGGTGATCAGAGATTTACCATCACCTTTTGGGCCTTGCCCGAAGTGACGCGGATATAGATGCCGCGCTCTGCGGGAGCGTCGTTCAGACGGTGCCCCTGGAGGTCGAACCATACGGCCTCCGCAGCGTCATCGGCATAATTGAGTTCCACGCCGGTGGTCACGTTCACATCATTTCCCGTATAGCCGTTGTCGTCGTAGATGCCGTAGTTTACGAGAGTCATGTCGCCGGTCTGACCGGGGTTATTGAAGATCACCATAGGCTTGAGCAGCGCGCTTTCCGGCTGGAAGGAATAGCGCCACATCTCGCGGCCATTCACGGTCACCTTAGTCATCGGCGAGCCGGGCCATGCGCCGGCATACTCCCTGTTGCCGTCACCGGCATCCCAGATATAGGCATTGGGAGAGGTGAATTTGCTGCCGATGTAATACACCGCATAGCTACCTTCGGGCAGCACGTCGCCGTTGTCGTCCGGACCGGGTGTCGGACCGGGGCCGGGAGTCGGATCGGGATCGGGATTGGGATCCGGTTCCGGATCGGGGAGGGGTTCGATATTGGAGAGGTCGCGGATCTTCGCGATGTCGGCCATGGCGTAAGTGATTACGTCGAGGTCATCCTTCTCGCCTGTGGTAGAGGGATCCTTGCCGTAGCATTCGAAGACATTGTCGATCATAGCCGGGTCGAAGGGGCAGCAGTCGATGGCAGACTCGCCGCGGGTGCCGATCACACGGCAGCCGATACCGTTGGCCTCAAGCCACTGGCGGGTGATGCCCAGTGCCTTCAGCGGGATCTTGATTTCATAGAAAGTGTCGTAGGCAGTGTCATGGGGCTGCAGACCCTCCACATCATTATTGATGATGTTCTGATACGACTCGATGTCATAGATAGCCTCGATGCAGGAGGGGTCGGAGATCAGCGTGCCGCTGAAGTCATAGTCGGCAGTAGTCTTCTGGCGCCAGAGCTCGGCGGGGAGGAACCCGTCGGCGCGGTCATAGCTTACGCCTGCGGCGCTGAAGAGGGTGCAACCGTCGAAATAGTTGGTGTCGCCCTTTGCATTTACCGGAGTGAAGATGCCGGGAGCGCCCTGGCCGGGTTTGCCCGACATGAAGAGCATATGGTCCACGTGTACCGACGACATGTCGAACGTAGTGCCCATCCCTGCGCCGTCAACCCATACGCATTTGCCGTCCTCCAGCTTGCCTGTCATAGGCTGCGAAGAGGGGTCTACGCTGAGAGCCACGATAAAGGGGATGTCGCCCGGTTTGCCGTAGTCGGTGAGGGGGCCGTCGCCGGGGCGTGCCCAGGTGTCGCCGGTGTTGCACATCTGCCATGCCACGTAGAGGTTCTGGTCGTCCCATGCGGCGTATATGGCATAGATGTCGATTACATTGTTCTCATGAGTCCCCTTGAAAGCTGTCGACATGTTGTTGGCGCCATTGCGGGCGATCATCATGTCCTCGCTCCAGTCGTCGAGCTTACCGTCGATAGTGATTGTAGCGGCTTTGCCCACGCCGTTGGCGGGGTTGGTAGCGAAATAGGCGCGGTCTTCGGTCTTGTTCTCATAGGCTGAAGCCATGAGAGCCGATACGGCGCATCCACCGATCAGGATGGATCTAAGTTTCATAATGTAAGATTTTAAGTATTAGTTAAGCGTACTCCGCGCCCGGACTGACCGGCGTGGAAAATGCGCGTGAGCCGAATTTCTGCAAAGATAATAAAAAAAGGTGTAAGTAATGCAAAAACATTGATGATTTCGCGAAATTTGCCCCGGCGGGGCATATACCGGGGGGTGGAGGGAGGATAATCCGGTATTGGAGAAGCTGTGCTGAAAGCAGACCGGGCGCGGCAGTCACTGCCGTGCCCGGGTGGGGAGGGACATTGCCCCTCGTTGCAATAAGACGGGGAGAAGGATCGGATCGGCTTCCCCCCGGAGAAAGGAGAGGGGGGGAATCGAGAGATGAGGTCGGTGGCTGTCTTACTTACGGCGACGGCGCACCGACTTCGTGGCATTTGAATTTGAAGTGCTCGAAGAGGAGGATTTTACTGTCTTGGGCTTCTTCGTGGCGCGTTTCTTGGTGGTGGTGCGCTGCGACGACGACTGCTTCACCGTGCGCTTAGCCTCGATCGTGGATTCATCCACCACATTCAGCGCTGCCGCCGTGTCACCCTTTTCAAGAGCCTCCCTGATGGCGGCCTCACGCTCCTGCTGGGCGAGATACTCCTCGCGGGTCGGCACCCAGAGATGCTTGCCGTAGTCGTGCAGGCGTGCGTCGATGCTGTCCTGGGCACGTTTCAGGTCATCCTCATCGGGATACATCTGATTGAGCGACAGGTTGCGCAGGTTGCGTGTCTTATAGATTTCGCCGTCATACATCCCGAGATTGAAATAATCATCGAGCGAGTATGTGGGGAGGTTATTGTCGTCGGAGAGGAAGATATACTGGCTTGCCAGATATGGGCGCAGGGCGTCAAACTTCACCCAGAACATCGGGTAGCGCGTATCGCCGCCGAAGTCGCTCATTCGGTTGAGCACCGGGCAGATTGCCTCCACACGGGTCTTCATCTGATTCGAGCGGCGGTCAAACTCCCATTTCTCAAGGATATAGTAATTGAGCACCTGCCCTGTGGGCACGTCGGCCTCCTCGATGACATACTTCTGGTTCTTGCCCGAGCCTTCCTCGCGGTAATAGATACCGAAGCGGTCGAGCATTTCCGGCACATTGATCTTATATTGGTCGGTAAAGATTTCGCGGCCGTCGAGATACTCATAGGCCGGCACCTTCCCCTGCACTACCTGCGACAGGATGATGCGGAAGAGGTTTTCCTGGCCGTCGATCACATCCTCCGGGAAATAGAGCGGAGTATTTGCATCCTTTGTCAGGTCGATCTGTCGGTATATCTGCCGCATATACTCCAGGTCGGCGTCATGAGGCTCCTTGGTTTCATAGAAACCCTGCATACGCTCCGTGATCTGCGGACCTGCTGCGGCTTCATTGTTCTTCTTGTCGCGCTCACTGCGTTTGCGCACGCCGCTGGCGGATTCGACCTGGGCGAATCCGGCGAGCGTCAGGCCCGGGATGATGAGCAGAGGCAATATGTGTCGGTATATCTTCATGTGCTGGAATTTGCGCTTAGGCTTTAGGCTTTAGGCCTTAGGTTTTAGGCTTTGGGCCTTAGGTTTTGGGCGTTAGGCCTTAGGCGTTAGGCTTTGGGCCTTAGGTTTTAGGCTTTGGGGGCGGGGAGAGAGGGGGACGCATTATTAATCATGCATCAGTTTAGGGCTACCTCCATCGGAGAGATGTCGCGGGTGATGCCGTCGGGTCCCTTTGCCTTCACGTTGGAGATGAAGAAGGATTTTCCGGCTTTCAGGCGCTTGAACTGTTCCTTCTGGCGGTCGGAGAACGAGGCTCCGTTGCTTACTTCCGGTATGGCGTTGCCCATCGAGTCGTAGAATACGGTCGAGAAGCTCACCACGGTGTATGTCACGTTGATGATGCCGTCGTCCACGGCGGCGCCCAGTCCGGTGGCGGCCATGAGCTGCGCCTTGGAGATGCGTTTGGGCGAACCCTTGTACTGCACCGTGTTGCCCGTGCCGTCCTTGATTGCGATAAACGGTGTCGGATCGGGGAGCTTGCGCACGCGGAATGTCATCGAGCCCACATCCTGGCGGCGCCCGTCGAGTTCGGCGGTCACCGAGATAGTGGCTTCCGTGCCCACCTGGCTCACATGCGCCACCCACGTATCACCCGAGCGGGTAAGCGTGCCGGCCGAGATCGAGGCCGAGATACCGTTCATCGGCACACCCGGCACCGATATCGAGATCGGGTTGTCGATACCGGCATAAAGCACATTCATCATCGTCGGCGAGATGGTGGCCATTGGTTCGATCACGGTGTAGGCCGATTTGAAGGGGCGGCGGTCGGTCGTGCCGTCGCCGCGCATCACCTCGATATATCCCGAATACTCATGCGTGCCCGTGGCATTTGCCGTAAATTCATACAGACCGTTGGGCGACTGCAGTTTCGCACCGTTCACATATATCGTCGGGCGCTGCGTTGTGTCGATTGCGGCCAGCACGATATTGGCCGAATAGCGGCCACCGCGCATCACCGTCCCCGAGTTCGGTATCACGTAGGCATTCAGTTCGTTGACGCGGATATCGCCGATATCCACATTAGTGATAAGGCTCGTCATCGCCTCCGACTCGGCCTGACGTATGTCGCTCTGCAGCTTCGTCAGCAGCGTCACGGCCGCGATGGCGGGCATATTCTCAAACATCTTCTGTTCCCACGGAGTCTGTCCCACGGTGCCCGGCATAGTGCCGGTGCGGGTGGAGAGCATCTCCGTCACGGCGGCGCGTTTGCCGCTGTCGGGGATAAGGGCCGTCACATAGTCGCGGTAAGCCTCCAGACTCTCGCGCAGCTTCTTGCCGCGCAGAGTGGCCGGATTGAGCATCGTCACCGATGCCGCCTCAAGGTCGTCGAGATTGGTCAGCGCCGTATAGTCGGCGCCGCGTCCGTCGGCCTTTTCGGCGATCCTCACCTTCAGCGAGTCGATGGCCGATACCAGAGAGGCGGAACGCTTATGCAGCTCCTCCCCCTTCTTGTACCAGGGACCCACCTTTGTGGGATTCTTCTCATACAGTTCGCCGAGATAAGCGAACTGCACCTCGTTGCGCGAGGCCATATTCAGATTGGTGCGGTGCAGACCCTCCTGAACCTGGCTGAAACCGTTGAGCACATCGCTCGACACATTCAGCGCAAGCATCGCCGTCAGCACGATATACATAAGGTTGATCATGCGCTGACGCGGCGACATACGGGCCACATTATTGCCACCTGCCATAGCTATACGGGGTTAGGGTTAATTCGTTGGGGTAATTTTTCAGCCGGAGACGCGCCGTTCAGTCGCGCTGCTCGGCGAAGGGGTTGATGTCGGATCGCTGCCCGGCTGCCGCAGCCGCGCCACCCATCATCGGGTTGCACATGTTGATGGTCATCGCCGTGATCATTTTCTCGTACACGCTGTTGAGCTGCTTCATGTATCGGGCCATCTTCTCCGTCTCCTCGCAGTAGTGGGCGCTTTCGGCGGCCGACTTCTCATACATGTCGCGGATATCCTTCAGGCCGCGGTTGACGCGGTCGATCGATTCGAGCTGGCTCGAAATGCTTTTGAGCTGTATCTCATAGATGGTGTTCAGGCCGCCGATATTGCGGTTGAGGTCGGCCATACGGTCGGCATACCCTTCGGCCGACTGCGAGATCGAGTCGGAGTTCTGGGTGATGGCCCGGTAAGAATTGAGCAGTACGGCGCTCACCTCATTGAGCGACTGAGTGGTTTCCCGGAGCAGCGTCATCTGTTCGGCAATTCCGGCGAGCTGAGCCAGATAGTCCTGAGTGGCCGTGGTCAGTTCGGCCATCTGCGAGAGCTGTTCGGATGCCGCGGCCATCTTGGCGATGCTGTCGCGCAGCGACTCCGTGTCCTCCGGGGCGAGGGCCACGCCGGCCGGAATCCCGGCGGCCTGCCGGGCCGCTTCGGCGCTTACGCCTGCCTGCACCACGCTTCCGGCCGGAAGTCCGGCCTCGTCATAGTCGTCGGTAGCGTAGCCGGCTCCGCCGGTCACCACCACGCCTCCGCCTCCGGCGAAGTCCGGGCGGTCGTCGGGGTTTTTCGAGTCGAGCACCGGGAACACCTCCTCCCAGGCGTATTCCTTCGGCGGGCGGTCGAAAGCCGTGATGATGAACATCGCGATTTCCGTGCCCATGCCGATACAGAGCAGCGTGCTGCCGCCGGGCAGGTGAAGTATCTTGAACAGAGCGCCCCAGATTACCACAGCCGCGCCCAGCGAATAGGCGAAGTTGAAGAAGCGCTGCCCCTTCGGGCTCGACATGAAGCGTTCGATGCCGTTGGCGTATTTTTTTATCTTGACCATAATCGTGGTAGTGTTAAGTAGAAGTGATAAGTGTAAGGGGAGTGGTTACTTCTTTTTCTTCTGCGTCCCCTTTGCGAATCCGATCTGCGAGCGCACGCAGCGGAAACCGATGTAAGAGCGCTGCTCGTTCTGGTATTCCCACATTCGCAGGTCGCTGCGCAGGTTCTGCGCCACATCCTTCCAGCTGCCGCCGCGCACTATCTTGCGCTTCATCTTGTAGGGGTCTTCCTTGGCGGCGTCGTAGCGGTATTCGGGGTTGAGGTCCGACGTGAGTTTGTTGAGGCTCTCGGTGTAGGCCGTAGAGGTCCATTCCGACACGTTGCCGGCCATGTCATAGAGGCCGAAATCGTTGGGCGCGAACGTGCCCACGGCCGAAGTGATCACGTGTCCGTCGCGCACGAAGTCACCCTCCATCGGTTTGAAATTGGCGTAGAAGCAACCGCGCTCATCGTATGGGAGGGTCTGCTCCCAGGGGTACGACGATTCCGAGTTACCGGCCCGTGCGGCATACTCCCATTCCGCCTCCGTCGGCAGACGGTAAGGTTCGATATATATACCCTCCTTGCCGAGCGAGCGGCGCAGATAGTCGGTGCGCCAGTTGGCGAAGGCGTTGGCCTGCTCCCAGCTCACACCCACCACCGGATAGTCATTGTATCCGGCATGCGAGAAATAGAGTCGGGTATAGGGTTCGTTGTAGGCATTGTCGAAATCATTGATCCATGCCGTCGTGTCGGGGTAGACGTTGACGATGTAGGTATTGAGGAAATCATAGTTTCCGGTCAGCGGACGCGACACCGTCTCGCGCACGATTTCCCCCTCATCGTTGAAATAGGCCGTATCCTTCGATATGATCGGCAGATCGGTATTCACCGGCAGGTCGGTATTGTATTCGCGCGTGGCGGGGTCCAGACGGTTGCGTCGCTGGGCTGCAGCCGTATGGTTGTAGATTTCGTAACGGTAATTGAGCTGCGTCGGGTCGAGTTCGCGGCGACCGGTGATGGGGTTGGTGCGGTATACCGACTCGATGGCCCTCTGCTCATCCTCATTGGCGTTGCGCCAGGGTATGGGTTTGTTCCAGTTGAGGTAGGGGGTGATGGGGTTGCCCTCCTTGTCCTCCTCGATCTTGAAAGCCTCGTTGCCGCCGAACGCGGGGTCGGCGAGACGTTCGCGGATGATGGAGTCGCGCACCCAGAATACAAACTGCTTGTACTTCGAGTTTGTCACTTCCGTCTCATCCATCCAGAATGAGTCGATGGATACACCTCGGGGATTAGCCTTGATACCGCGGAGGGAGTCGTCGGTGACGGGACCCATGGCGTAAGCGCCGCGGTCCACGAGCACCATGCCGTGCGGCGTCGGTTCGGCGAAAGCCGAGCCTCCTACTCCGGTCACTTCTCCGCCGGCTCCGGCACCTCTCGGCGCCATGCATGATACAGAGGCGAGGAGCAGACCGGCCGAGGCCGGCAACACCTTTGCCAGGCCCCGCAGATGCAGGTTATGTTTTATATTCATCGCTGTCATAGACACTACTTTACATTATGCGGATAGAGCGGTGGCGGTTGCGGTTCTTTCCCGAGAAGTCGAGTTTAAGACTGTAGCCGGCTATAAGCTCATGGCTGCCGCTCGAGGCTTTGTTGATTGCCGACATCGGATAGTCGTAGGCATATCCGAGGAAGAAGTTTTTCAGCTCCACGGCCACCATGACCGACAGGGCTTCCTTCCAGCGGTATCCGAGGCCGAACGAGAGGAATTTATTGTAGCGGGCCCGGGCGGTGACTTCGGCGCCGAACCCGTTGAAATCCGTGCGCGCCAAGAGCGAGGGCTGCAATTCAAATAACGTGTTTCTGATTGGAATATTGCCATCTGCTATCAAATATAGCTGACGCGGCACTATCGTCTCATATTCCTGCGAGTCTGACGTTTCGTTACCCTCTACGCCGAGTTTGACGGAGGGCTCGAGCAGATGCAGTCCGCTGACGCCTATGGAGAAGTATTTGTGCTGCCAGTGGAGTCCGGCGGAGAAGTCGAAGGCGTTGCCCACGAGGTCCTGTGTCGGGATGTTGGTGTCGGTCCCCTGGTGGTAGTCGTCGTTGTCGGGGATGTATACGTCGGATCCCCGGAATTTGGAGTTGTAGTATCCTCCCTGCACGCCGATGCTCAGCGTCCCCTTGAAGAGTTTCATCTTGTAGGATGCCTGGATATTGACCATCAGGTTGGAGAAGAGTCCCAGCGACTCCTGGGAGAAGTTGACCCCCAGACCGATCCTTTTGCTTCCGATTTTCAGCGGCGAGTCGGCTGTGGCCAGGAATGACTTCGGGGCGTTTTCGATACCGAGCCACTGCAGTTTGGCGCCTCCGCGTATGCGCACATAGTCGGTCGTGCCGGTGGCGGCGGGGTTGTAGTATGCCGGGGTGGCCCAGTATTGGGTGAGCTGCGCGTCGGCCTGTGCGTGTGCGGCCGGTGCGGCGGCGAGCAGCATGGCGGCCGCAGCGGCAGCCGTGCGCAGCAGGGTGCGCGGCGTATGCGGGGCGCGGGCCGGATTGGCAGACTGCGTGCGCAGGGTATGCGGACGTCGGGTGAGTGTCGGGATTATTGGCATGGCGTTTATTCGAAATAGAAATTGATCACCACCATGTTGCTTTTCACCTTGCTCAGTGACTGCGTCATCTTGAAGGTATGCGGGTCGAGGTCGAGGTCAGGGCGGTCATGCTTGAGTATGTCGGTCAGGCCGAAGCAGAATTTGATTTCGGGTATGAATTTGAAGAAGGGGAGATAGAAGTCGCATCCGAGGCCGACGGTGAGGTATACGTCGCCGGGGTTGAACATCAGCCAGTCCGAGCGCTTCTTGCTCACATCGAAGGCGGCCATCACGCCGGCCGTCACGTAAGGGCGGGTGTTGCGCAGGCGGTCGCCGGAGATTTTCAGATCGAGCGGCACCACCACATATGCGCTTTTCACGTCCTGCGTGGCGTTGACGGGCATGTAGTTTTCCTGGTCGTCGGGCACGGGTGTGGTCAGCGACTGGTCGGCGTTATAGTCGATCATCCTTACCGTCTTCGAACCGAAGTACATCCCCGGCGTCAACCTCAGGTTGAGGTATCGGCTGAGCCGGAGGTCGGCCAGGACGTTGACGCAGAAACCCGGTGAGAAATCGGGCACTTCCGCCACCCATTTCTGACCGTCGGGGGTGAGCAGACCGTTGTGAGTGAACTGAAGGTCCTGGAAATGCGCTCCTACCGAGAATCCGAGATGCCAGAGTTTCTGGTCGGCATAGAGGCGGTTCTGAAGTTTCTCCCTCGGGGCGGCGTAGGCGGCGGTGGCGCAGGCCGCCATTGCCAATAGGAATGCCGGTATGCGTATCGAGGCCAAAAGCCGCTTTATGTAGGGGAGGGAAGAAGATATCATCCTGAGTCACTTGTGTTGGTTGAGTTAATAACGTCAGGATGGGGTGGATTATTTTATTCTCCTCACACTGCCGGGAGGGTCAGGCCGTTGAGCTGGCGGTAGAGGTTGAGGGCGTACACGTCGGTCATGCCGCTGATGTGGTCGAGCACTGCCTGCAGGCGCGTGTGGAAGTCGGCGGCGCGTACTGCATACTGCGCCGGTATCTTTTCAAACAGCAGGCGCGAGAAATTGCGCTCCGGATAGCGGGCGGCCTCGGTGAGGTGGCGCAGCAGGTAGGTGAGGATGCGGTTGCCGGCTATCTCTATGTCCACCACTTCCGGACTGCGGTATATCCGTTCCCTCGCCGTGGCGCTGCACTGTGCGTAGGCTTCGCGCAGCCGGGGATCGATTATCCCTACAAGGCTCCCCTGCATCGTGCCGGAGAGTATCCCCTCCTCATTCTCCACGAATACCCGCGAACATTCCCCCACCATCGCGCCGATCACGTATGAGCGCAGGTATGCCACCTGCTCGTGCGGATCGTGGAGCCGTGCCATCGAGCGGCGCATACGCGCCTGTTCCTCTTCGGGGAAGAAGGCGAGCAGGAGCCGGTGCACATCGGCATCGGAGAGTATCTTCAGCCGGTGGGCGTCTTCGATATCCATCACCTGGTAGCAGATATCGTCGGCCGCCTCCACGAGCCATACGAGCGGATGCCTTCCGAACCGTCCCGGCGAGAGTTCGGGCATACCCACATCACCGGCCACACGGCGGAATATCTCCTCTTCGCTCTCGAAGTAGCCGAATTTACCCTTTTCGTTGGCCTGCGGCGAACCGAAGGGGTATTTCACCACGGCGGCCAGCGAGGAGTATGTCATGGCGTAGCCACCCTCGCGGCGCCCCTCGAACTGATGGGTGAGCAGGCGGAATGAGTTGGCGTTACCCTCGAAGTGTACGGCATCGTCCCATTGGCGGTCGGTCATGAGGGGGCGCAGCCCCCGCCCGTCCCCTTCGGTGAAGAAGGTGGAGATGGTCTTTTCGCCGCTGTGTCCGAAGGGGGGATTCCCTAAGTCGTGGCACAGGCAGGCGGTGGCGGTGATGTCGGGGATGTTGAGCAGCAGTTCGCACCATTCCTCGCCGGCGTGGCGGCGCATCAGGGCGAGCATCACCTCCGTGGCCAGAGAGCGCCCTACCGACGATACCTCCAGACTGTGCGTAAGGCGGTTGTGGACGAATATGCTTCCCGGCAGCGGGAAAACCTGGGTCTTGTTCTGCAGCCGCCTGAAGGGGGAGGAGAAGATGAGGCGGTCGTAGTCGCGCTGGAAGTCGGAGCGTGTGTGGCGGCGCGGGTCGTGGTATTCTTCCATGCCGAGGCGCTTGTCGGTGATAAGGCGCTCCCAGCGCATGGGGGCGGGAGAGGATGAGGCGTATGACGAGGGGTGATTATTCATATGCGGGGGGTGATTGATATGGCAAATATAGGCAAACTTCCCGACAAAGCTGCCATAATTGCCGACAAAGTTGCGGAAAAATTCAAAATCGGGTTCCCGCCCCGACGAAAATGGAAGCGGATTTTTGGCGGTATTGCGGAAATCCCCTATATTTGTAACTTGATTCGGCGGCAGGAGTGATGCGGTCGGCAATGAGAGCCGGCCGAGACACTGCGGCTTCCGGTCGGTTTCTTTTCCATTCTAACTGTTTATGACATCCCTTACATCCGCCATGCGCAGTCTGCCGGTCCGGTTGGCCGGCCGCGTGCTGCTTGCGTTAGTGCTGATAATCTGCGGCATGGCAGGAGCGGTGGCGCAGCCACCCGATGAGATCCGCAATCCCAATCTTGGCAACATACAGGATTTTGTGGCCGACCCTTACGATCAGCTTTCGCGGGCCACGGAAAGTCACATCAACGACCGTCTTGTAGAACTCCGCAAGACCACCACCTGCGAACTTGCCGTAGCCATCATCCACACCACCGGCGACCTCTCGATCGAGGATTACGCCTACACCCTTTTCCGCCGCTGGGGACTTGGACGCGCCGACAATAACAACGGCGTGCTGCTCGTGGTGGCCACCGACGACCGCACGGCCCGCATCGAGGTGGGCTCCGGCGCCGAGGGAGCGTTGCCCGACATCACCTGCGGCAAGATCATGCGCGATGCGATCACGCCGGCCCTGAAGGACGGCAGCATCAACCAGGCCGTATCCAACGGCGTGGATATGATTTACGAGGTGCTGACGCAGCCGGAAGTGGCCGAGGAACTGCGCAGCGCCCACACCGACAGTGCGGCCGACCGCATCCGGGCCATCGACGGGCATACGATATGGAATTTCCTTTGGGTCACGGCGGTATGCGTGTTTCTGTTTACGCTGGTGATGTTCTTTATCGATCTTTTCGCCTCGCGCAAGCATGACCACTATCGCCGGGCCATGATATGGCGTGCGCATCTCCAGACATACTGGTGGGGCGCGGTCCTGTCGTGCGGTCTGGCGCTCCCTCTGGCGCTGATAGCGTGGTGGCTTTACCGCCATTTGCGCGATGTGCCGGAGATCTGCGATTCCTGCGGGGCGAAGATGCGCAAGCTCCCGGAGGATGAGGACAACGCCTATCTCTCGCCGTCGCAGGATCTTGAGGAGAAGCTGGGCACGGTGGATTACGACGTGTGGCTCTGCCCCGAGTGCGGCACTGTGGAGCGCTTCCCCTATGTGGAGCATCAGCTGAAATACCGCAAATGCCCCGACTGCGGCACCGTGGCCATGGGACTGGTGATGGATAAGGTGGTGCAGCCGGCCACGACGCAGCGCGCCGGGCACGGGGAGCGTATATATCAGTGTCAGTTCTGCCGCAAGACGCACCGCGAGGGGTATGTGATACCGAAGAAGGTGGATGCGGCGGCAGCGGCGATTACTGCGGCGGCCATCGGCGCGGCGATGAGCCGTGGCGGCGGTGGCGGCGGCAATGGGGGAGGCCCCACGCCGGGCGGTTTCGGCGGCGGCCATTCTTCGGGTGGCGGCGCCACGGGACGGTGGTAAACCATCGCCGCCCCGGTGATGTTGTAGTGACATGGAGCCCCCTGGGGGAGGATATCGCCTTTGCCGGCTCCGTCACGCTCTTATGTAACAATCAGAAAAATGAAGATACAGACCAAGACATATATCATGCTTGCCGCAGCGGGTGCCGGATCCTTGGCGGCTCTCTCTTCCTGCGGCAATGCCACTGCCGACGAGCAGTTTTTTTCATTCGAGTCATATTCGCTGCAGAAGGTGGCGGAGGGGGTGGATACGGATTCGCTCAGCAAGTCGATGATCGATTTCGACGGGCGCTGGGAACTGACCTCCGAGGGTATCAGTCCCGTCAAGGTGGGGGATCAGTCGGTCACGGCGCTGGCCGATACGCTGGCGGCCCTTTCGTGTGTGGATTTCTCTACCGGTACTCCGGCCATGACGCTCCCCCCGTATCTGAAGGATGTGCCGCAGGATAAGGAGGCTCCGGCGGATACGGTGACCCCGGGCTCGCGGATGACGCTGAGCACTACGGTCGACATGCTGACGCCGCTGGCGGCGGTGTTCCGCGTCTATACCTATGCCTATCCCGAAGGGGCTGCCCACGGGATGTATTCCACCCGTTATGTGAATTATGATGTGGTGGGAGGGCGTGTGCTGAGTCTGTCGATGCTGTTTAATCCGGGGTATGAGCGTCAGCTGCAGCCTATGATCGT
Organism: uncultured Porphyromonadaceae bacterium; assembly: GCA_947176605.1. Taxonomy (GTDB): domain Bacteria; phylum Bacteroidota; class Bacteroidia; order Bacteroidales; family Muribaculaceae; genus Lepagella. Next base: position 3,787 of record CAMWRH010000033.1, on the reverse strand, counting down.
GGAGCGGCTTAAGGAGTCGAAGTATCAGTTGCTGGTTGATGAGGATGAGATCGGGATCTCCCCGAATTTCCGCATTACGCCTGACGGGGTGGATTTCGTATACAGCCTTTATGAAGTGGCTCCTTACAGCGACGGCGAACCGGTGGTGAGTTTCCGTGCCTACGAACTTGCCGACCTGCTGAGCCCTACGGGGAAGACACTGCTCGGCCTCTGATACCGGCGGGGCCCGGGTGTAAGTACACGTTATGACGGGTGCCTCGTGTGGTGAGGCACCCGCTATTGTATTGTAGAATCATGAAACGCGACGAGAACAGTTACGGCAATATCCTGCGGCGCATCGGTGCGTTCGGCGGGGTGCAGGTATTCAATATCTTTATCAGTCTGCTGCGGGGGAAGTTTGTGGCTCTTTTCCTGGGGCCCGACGGGATGGGTGTGTCTACGCTCTTTAATTCTTCGACGGCCACGATCCAGCAGCTGTGCAGCCTTGGGCTGAATCTTGCGATGGTCAAGGAGGTGGCGGCGGCCAAGGAGCATCCGGGGCGGTTGCGGCGGGTGATGCGCGTGATAGTGCATATGCTCGGTGCCACGGCGTTGCTCGGAGCCGTGGCCTGCGCGGCGTTGGCGCCGCTGTGGAGCCGGCTGACGTTTGGCGATGATTCGCAGACGGTCAGTTATCTGTGGCTGTCGCTTTTCGTGGCCCTTTCGATAGCGGGGGCGGGTTATCTGGCCCTGCTGCAGGGATTGGGGGAGGTGAAACGGTTGTCGAAGGCCTCGCTTGTGGGGGGACTGACGGGGTTGCTGGTCGGCGTGCCGCTGTATTGGTATTTCGGGGTGGCGGGGATCGTGCCGGCCATGATACTGTTGGCGCTGGCTACTTTCCTGTTTTATTACCTTAGTTTCAGGCGAACTGAAGTTCGCACACAGGACCAAAAAGGGGGTGACCCCTGTGAAACCCGTGGAGCGGCTGAAGCCGCCGGGGATGGGGGTGAAGCCCCGCGGTGCGGGGGAGCGGCTGAAGCCGCCGGGGATGAGGCTGAGGTCCCGCGGTGCGGGGGAGCGGCTGAAGCCGAACCGGCGGGGCGGATAGTGCGGCGGCTCGTGTCGCTCGGGTTTATACTGTTAGTGGCTTCGCTGGCGGGAACGCTGGTGAATTATCTGATCAATCTGTATATCCGTGTGGAGGGGTCGGTGGAGGATGTGGGTCTGTTTCAGGCTGCCAATTCGATCACCAATCAGTATGTCGGACTGATTTTCTCCGCTTTGGCACTCGATTATTTCCCGCGCCTTTCGGCTATATGCCATGATGGCGCTAAACTGCGGGAGGTGGTCAACCGTCAGACGGAGATTGTGATGCTCGTGGCCACACCGCTGATAATACTGCTCATTGTGACGGCTCCGCTGATCATCCGGGTGCTTTTTACCACGGAGTTTATGAGTGTGATGCCGCTGATGCGGTGGATGGGATTCGGGATGCTGGTGCAGGCGTTGGCTTTTCCGTTGGGGTATATCTATGTGGCCCGTGAGGACCGCCGGGTATATGTATGGATGGAGTGTGTGTGGGCGAATGTGTGCTGGCTGGGGTGCAGCGTGTTGTTTTACCGATGGTTCGGACTCTTGGGACTCGGGATGAGTCTGGTGGTTCGCGGGGTGATAGATCTTACGATTAATTATCTTATATGCGTGCGGCGCTACGGTTTTGGCTACAGCGGCGGTGCCTGGCGGCGCATCGCGTGTGCCGCAGTGCTCAGCGGCGGCGCATTTGCGCTCTCGCTGCTGCTCGATGGGTGGCCCGGCTACGCCGGGATGACCCTCCTGCTGCTCCTGTCGCTCCTCTGGAGCTGGCGCGAGATGGCACGGAGCCTTCGGCAGCCGGAGTAGGGCATATAGGCCATATAGGCCCTATGCGGCCTATACGGCTGGCGAAGCCTCCGGCAGGGGTGAAGCCTTCGGCAGCGGGGTAGGGCGAAGCCTCCGTTAAAACACAATATCCAGAAAAGGGCGGCCGCCGATTTCGGCGGCAAAGCGCGGGAACCCTGTCGGATACATCTGCCCGGTGCGCAGGCGCACCACAGTGGCTGCCCCCATGATCAACTGCTGATCCACAAAAGTCTTAAGCCACGCCCGGCGCACGCCGGCATCTGCATTCGGGAGCCTCCGGCTGCCGGAACAGGCCATATTAGCCCCATCTGCCCCATCCGGCCTATCGTGAGCTGGCGAAGCCTCCGGGCCTGCGAGCCTCTGCGTATTAGCCTCATCGGCCCTATTCGGCCTATCGGGAGCTGGCGAAGCCTCCGGGCCACCTAAGCCCGCGTCGGCATGGTCGCCGAGGTCGATGTTGCTGACGGGGCCGTCGACGGTGTAGATGCGTGGGGAGAGAGTGCGGGCGTAATCCAGAAATTTTTTGCTGTCTGACGTGAGGAGAAGGCGGGCGCCGGAGGGGATCTCGTCGAGGAGCCGCAGGATCCGTTCGCCGGTTTTCTCCATCAGTGCCTGCTGTTCGGCGGGGGGAAGAGGTTGGGTGAGCCAGTCGGTGAAATCACCCAAAAGGGTGAGAAAGCGAGTCGTCGCACTCCAGTAACCCTCGCCGAGTGCCCGGCGGTGATGCGCCACCTCCCGCTCCACCCCCGGAGCCGGACGGAACACCTCCCGATACAGCCGGGCATAGTCGCCTCGGGCATAGTCGGCATTCGTGTAGAGGTGGAGCTGGCGCGGCATCGCCGCGAGGGCGGCGCGGATGCGCCGGCGAGCCGGGCGGTCGGGGATATCATCCACCACCACCGGACGGGCCTGCCGCAGGTCGCGGCAGATATCCTCCTCTGTAATCCGCCAGTCGAACGTGGCCGGGAGATAATAGTCGGTCAGCGGGAAGGGGTGGATCCAATGGATATGAAACGGGATGCCGCGCCGGCGGCATTCCGCGTAAGCGGTCAGGATGCCGCGCATCCTGTCGGTCACCCCGCCGTGATGGATTTCGCCATCCAGCATCATGATGACTCCTTCTTTCCCTCGCTGAAGCTCGGCTTGGCTCTCTTGCTGCTGGGCTGGGCTCTCTTGCTGCTGGGCTGGGCTCCCTTCCCATCGCTGAAGCTCGGGCGCAGAACCACGAGGCCCGCCCAGCTGCCCGGGCGCAGCCTCCGCTCCGGCGGCTCTCGGCGTATCTGCCCCATCCGGCCTATGCGGCCTATGGGGGGCTGGCGCAGCCTCCGTTCCGGCGGCTCTCGGCATATCTGCCCCATCCGGCCTATGCGGCCTATGGGGGGCTGGCGCAGCCTCCGTGCCGCTCTCTGCGGAGTAGAGGCGGGCGCGGAGCGCCCCCTCCGCGGTGCCGGGGGCGGGGCGCCCGGCACGGGCGGCGGCCTCGCCGCGCCGATAGGCCGCTTCGCGGCGCGCAGCCGCGAGTGCGCGCCGCAGCGGCGCGGCCACCGGCGCAAGCCGGTCGGCCAGACGCAGGAGCCGCAGCGCGGCTCCCGTCGGGAGCGCGTAGAGCCGCAGGTAACTGCGGCCGGCATCGGTCGGCAGGCCGATGCCGGCGAGTGCCTTCCGGCACTCGCTGATAAGCGCGATCGCATGGTCGCGATCGGCTCGGGTGAAGCTCAGCCGGTTAAGCAGCCTCATGGCATCAAAGATGCCATGGAAGAGCTGCCTCCGCAGGAGGCGCAGCTCCTCGGCGGCCAAGTCGCCGGGAGCCGAGTCGCCGGGAGCCGGGCCGCCGGGAGCCTCCGGCAGCTGGGGATAGGGCGTATAGGCCGTATATGCCCTATACGGCCTATCGGGGGCTGGCGAAGCC
>CAMWRH010000032.1 GCA_947176605.1 uncultured Porphyromonadaceae bacterium | reverse complement strand
CGGAGGCATGTCCGTACGTTTACATGCCGGAGGGAGAGGGCGCGACAGAAAAAAAAAGAGGCTGTGTCGTAATTGACACAGCCTCTGCGTGTTGTGTGGAAATTGCCTCCCGGAAGAGCTACCTTTCGGGAAAGCTACCTTTCGGGAAAAGATAACTTCAAGGGAAAGCCACGTTCAGGGGAGAGCTGCCTCCCGGAAAGAGTTGCCTCCGGAATAAGGAAATTTGAACACTTACTAATGGCGGGCACGGCGCTTTAGCGCACTGCGAATTTACGTCCTCCCACGATATAGATGCCGGCGGGAAGGGTCTGCAGGTCGGCCGATGTGGCCCCGGTCATGATGCGGATGCCCTGCAGGTTGTATACGTCATGACCTGTCGCCCCGGCCGGGGTGAGGGGTATCCCCGTAGAGATGCCGGACAGAATCACGGTCGTGGATTTACCCTGGTAATCAGCCGTCAGCTCAAGCTCATATTCCCCACCTTCGGTAGCGCTCACCTCAAACGTGCCGGCCGCTTCGGCCGGGGTCACTTCGGCAGTGCCGGTCAGTGTGCGGGCAGTGTAGCGGATCAGATGAGGATTGCCCGTCGGTAGGGTAGTGGCCGATGCCACATCAAGCGTAAACCACGCCTCATCGGCAGGAAGCGTCAGACGCAACGCGTCAATCGACGGTGCCGCAAAATCAGGATAGAGCGTCATTGCCGGGAACCAGTACCCTTTCTCCATGGGTATCGTGCGTACAATCTCGCCCGTAGCCGGGTCTGCCTCGAAGATGCAGTTGCGGCTGAAATGCACGCCGTATCCGGCCTCCACCGCCGCAAGCATGATATTGCCGCTGGCGGGATCCACACTTACTCCCTCGCCGTAAAGCACCCAGTCGGCATCATACCCCTCGGCCGTGCCGGGAAGTGTGATGAATGTCTCTGTGAATTCATCCGTGTCGAAGTCATACCTGGCCACGGTGCGCGGACCCTGCGGCTCCTCTTCCATGGCTTTCTGAGTCACATAATACACGGCATTACGCGTCTTGTCGGCGGCAATGGGAGCCTTCTTCCACGTATCCCATACGTTGGCGATCTTCACCTTATCCCCCTCGATATCGATCAGCCGCTCGATCGTAAGGGTAGCGGGAGAGATCTTGATAAACTCGTTGGCCTCATTGCGCGTGGCGGCATACAGACTGCCGTCAGGCGTGACGGCAAGCGCTTCGGTCAGTTCGGCGGGGATCTTCACCACATCGTCCGTAAGGGGGTCGATCGCGTCCACACCGGTCGACTGGCGCACGGCCAGCACGCGGTCGCCGTAGCGCAGCATTTCGCCGTTGCTGTCAAACGAGGTATACTGGTCGGTCCCTTCCACTACCGACAGTATTTCGAGCCGGTCGAGGTCGATGGCGTAGATATGGTCGCGTGTGCTGAGATACCCCTTGTGGCGGTCCCAGGCGCAGAAGGCGCGGGGTTCGGTCAGGTCGTCGGGAAGCTGGTGTATCTCCCCGGCATAGCGCAGGGTAGAGGCGTCAAGCACCGTCAGCACACCCCCATCGCCCGAGGCATCTCCTTCGGGCTGTTTGCTGACGATATAGATCTGGTCGGCAAAGCATTGGCCATACTGCGACGTGATGCCGAGGCGATGGTCGGGATTGTTGCGCAGGTAGGCGTCGTAGATCCAGTCGCCCGAAGGGGAGAGGAAATTCAGCGAACCCGTATCATGGCCAAACCACCCCTCGTTGAGTATCAGCACACCCCGGGCATAGTCGGCCTCGGCTGTGGATTCGATGCGCAGCGCAGTGCATGCCGCCGGCACTGTGGCCGTCAGGCCGTCGCGGTCGATGGTGACGATGTATCCTGCCGGCAGGGTGAAGTCATACTCCCCGTCGGGGATAGAGCGCCCGTCGCGATTGACGAATATCACGTAATTGCCGCTGAGGCGTGCCTCCAGCGGATACTCCTCTCCGGAGGCGGCGGTGAGCAGCGGAGTGCCGGCGGCCGGGTCAAGATTTATCCCCTTCAGATTCTCGCCCGAAAATCCGAGGGTGACATTCTTGAAGAATTCCACCGTTTCGCCATCGGCCGGAGTCACGCTATAGCCGAAACTCTCGGCCTCGCGCACCATGAGTGAATAACTTATGGGTTCGGGATTGAAGATACGTTCCCCTTCGCCGTTAAGTCCGTAGAGGTAGCGGGCCGGCACGGTCAGCGTCCACTCTCCGGGTGTGGCTACGGCATCCGCATCGTGGGGGATGAACGTCACCGAGCCATCCGCGTCATTCATTATGGCCGTCGCCACATAATCGGTAGTGCCGTCGCTGAAACAGGGGAGGCCCTCGGCATCATCATTTACCTGAATGGAGCTGATGCTGTGGCCGGGGTGCAGCGTCACCGGTATGAATCCGGAAGCCACTGTTCTGTCGGCCGGGTCGAAGCTGCAGGTGAAGTTGATGAGTGGGTCGACGGTATAGGATAGCGTGAATGCGGGATTGACGGCATCGGTGCCGTACCCCTTCAGTACCCCTTCGGGGAAGCTGACGGTGTAGGTGCCGGCAGTGGTGAAGGTGCGGGCCTGATTCACTGCCGTGGCCCCTTCGGGTGCAAAAGAGAGGGTGAGGGTGTCATACCCCGTCCCCCCGACGCGGGCGTTGAATCCGCAGTAGGTATCCCCCTCCGGTGTAAGCACCGTGACGCGCCCTATGTCGCTGACCGGGTAGTCGAGTCCGCCGGGGAGCGAGGGGAAGCGCAGGGTGATGTCGGTCAGTTGGCCGATGGTCTTACCGTCGGCCGGAGTGGCCTCCATGCCGCTGAATTCCTGTGGCGTGGAGGGGAGTATCACGTATTCGCAGGTGATGTGGCTGTTGCCGATTGAGGAGTAGTCCTTGACAAACATATCGGCCGGAATATCGAGTATATAGGTGCCCGGAGCGCTGATGGTCACTTTATCCGTCGTGCCCGGAGCCACGAATGCCAGTCCGACCGTAGCGTTCATGTCAAACGATTGCTTTACGGCCGTATAGCAGATTTCGGGATTCCCCTTGTCGGTAAGGGTGATGGCGCTGAATGAGCCGGCACCATAGAGGTCGTTGGCAAACCAGTCCAGTCCCCCCGATTCCGGAAACGAGATTGTGACCGTGCCGATTTCCTCCACTTCGCCGGGTGCCGGCGTAAGCGTATAGGCCGACATCGGAGTGGCGACGGTTGTGCTGACAGTGAAATCCTGGTTGATTTCGGCATTCGGAGTGCCGGTGCTCATGGCCGTGACGGCTCCTGCCGGGATGTGGAGGGTGTAGATGCCTTCGGTGGTGACGGTGGCCGGAGTGGTGTCACCCTTATACCCGAATTCGAGGATAAGGCGGGCGTAGTCGGTCACGGGGTCGGGCAGCGCATAGAGTGTTTCGGTGCTGCCGCGGCGTGTGAGGGTAATCCCCGACACATCGACATGGCCGGAAATGCCCCAGTTGGCATCCATGAACTGCAGGGTGATCTTTGTCAGGGACTGTTGCGCTTCATCCGGATCGGGAGTCCACCGGATGTCAGACAGTGCGTCGGCGCCGTATGCCATCCCCGGTAGAAGGGCTGCCAGGGCAAGCGTGGCCGCTGTTGTAGCTGTTTTCATTTCTGATGTCTGTAGGTTATGGGTTATTGGTAAAAAAGTTTGCAATGATTCATCGCAGCTGCCGGTGGCTGCAATGATTCCCGGGGTGCAATGCGCATCGCCGGGGATGCCAAAAACTTACAGACGTGCGCCACCGCCGTATATACACAGGGACATACGGCGACCAACGCGCATATGCGTATGCGGATACGCGTCGGTCGGCATAGGGTGGCCTGTGTGATACGTAAGGATTCACACAGACACCCCTATGCACGGCTACGTTGGCATACGCATACGTACATATGCACGTGTGCCCATGCATAACGGATATGCATGAGCACACATACGCGCACACTTCGACCTCGCGAGGTGGTGCGCCACAACAGTTGCCTCTGCTATGTGCTCTGTAAGCTTTGGCAATGTTGCAGGTAGGTCTTCTGGCTTATCTTCTTTCAATCCGTCTCCCTTCCCGGAGAACTAAGAGACTCACTTCTTCCCGTCCCCGCAGCCGCAGCGCTGTCCGCGTGCGTGCGGCGGGTGGGGGTAGAGACGGGGTCTCCCGTAGTGCCAGTGGGCTCCGTATCCTTCCGGGCCGATGTATGGATTGACCGGGACAGGATACAGAATGCCGGATTTACTCAGGCGAAGAATTACAGCAGCGAGTCTGCGCGGGAATCATCACCCGGCTTCCCTGCCGGCCACTCCAGGCCGGCGGTGTGGCTACACACCCTCCTGCAACATGTATTTCCTTCTTCATGCCGTCGGCCCGGCGTCGGCTCGCGCCACGGCGCGCTCCTCATCCGGCTACGACAGCCCCGTCAGTCATCAACCTGCCTCACGCAAGCGTAAGGCCATGCACGCAGTTCAAGTCCTGCACGCAGTTCATGCTATGCACACAGTTCAAGTCATGCACGCAGTTCAAGTCATGCACGCGGTTCATGCTATGCACGCAGTTCAAGTCCTGCACGCGGTTCATGCCATGCACGCGGTTCAAGTCATGCACATAGACGGGACTGCAAAGTTAACAGAATGTTTCAATATTTCCAAAACCATAGTGTAACTATCCGTCCCTCCCTCCCTCAGTCTCCACGTATCCCCGCTTGTCACTTTGTCCACGCATTGACGGTATAGTGTTGTCGCTCCGCGACAAGGAGGGGGTGGTGGGGCTGTAATCCGCGCACAGGCAGCATCGGCTACGCCTCGCCGCCTGTACGCGGATAACAGGCCATGCAACCGCTCCGCGGTTGAGCGGTTAATATGATGATGCCATTACATTTACGCCCATGCCGCAGGGGGGTGAATGTTTGAATGTTAGGGTTTGGTACGATAACACTCGTACTGCTCCTTGACGGCGGCACTTTCTGCGGGTAGACCCTGTGTGAGGTCATTGACCAAAGTCGCGAAACGGTTGAGGATAACAACGATTTGCTCTTCGACGGGATGTGGGCGCTCATGCTGTTTTACTCATATTGCTTACATAGGCTTAATCATTGAATCGATGAAAGCGATTTCTTCATCGGAGAGGTCGTATTTGGCATAGAGCTGTGCGTCGATTTCAGCTACACTCTTGCTCCAGTCGATGTCGCTGCTGGCCGTGAAGTCCTGCATCGGTACAAAACGGAATTTATCTCGTACTATATTTTGAGTTAAAAGGATAGCTCCAATAAGGAAGCGGACAAACTGGGTACGTATATATTTATGTAGATTTTCAGCTTCTTTTTTCGAGTCGAATACATCTAATAATAGATAGGATTCTGTGCAGATTGTCCCAGGTTCAAGTACTTCAAGTCGAGATACGATTCTTTTGCGTCCTTGTTTGTCAGTCTGTCCGGCATGTTCTGCGGATGCTTTTGACATAATGACTTTCCATTTGGGTGCTAAGTGGAGATTTTGCGGAACATCGGATTCTGAAAGATATGAAATTCCGTCACTGCCGAAAAGCAAAATATTTCGACCCGGCTTCGCCGGGAAACCTTTGTCGAAGCTCCTTAGCCCAAAAGGTTTACTCGCGTAAACCTTTTGGGCTAAGGAGCGAGGTGAGGTTTGGGGCATAACTTTCTTGATAATCTCTATAATTCTCGAATCTCTTATAAATGTATCAAAAGCATTCAAGAATCGTTTTTCTATAGATTGTTTTCCCTGGGAGATGTTTACGACAGTGCACTCATCATTATGATAACTATTCCAAAGGAAATAGCATATCCCACCAGCAATGTCAACAGTTGGGAATACATCTCGTGAATCAGTAAAATCCACCAACTTACTCAGATGTGTATCGTTGAGCATCTTCTGTCGAAAATCATCTAAACCCCGACCACCGCTATACCATTTAGCCGGCATAATCATACTGATGTAATCAGGTTTTAGGGCTTGAGATACGGAAACAAAACTATTATAAACAGGTACTGCACTACTTCCAGTACCTCCCCCATCCATTACCTGATACGGCGGATTACCGACTACTGCTTTGATTTTCACGTTCTTTCCTACTAAGTCGCCCACTTTCTTGATGAATAGTTCGGGCTGGTTTTTGATTTTGTTGATTAGGTCTTCGGGAGCCCACATATTGGTTTTACCTTTGCGGAAGCCAAGGAGTGTCCGCTCTGTGATGCGCTTTGCCATTGGGGTCTTGCAGATAACAAAGATGTTTTCTGCTACGGCAGCGTCCCAAATGGCGTGATGCTCTTTGAGGGTCTGGGGTGAGAACATTGCATCGCGCAGGCGTGAGCGGTAGACGTTGTAGGCGAGGTACAGCGGATAAAGACCCGACTTGGAGTTTATCTCAAGCAGATGACTATCCGGTGTGAATACGTCGGCAGTAACATCTCCACGGTCTACGAAGCGAGGTTCTTCGATGGTCTCCGAGAAGTCATCGTTGAAGAACGTGTAGCCGCCGAGACAGTCGCTCATGTGCCTATTCACCACACGCCACGGGGTCAGGACCGTTTCTTTATCGGGATTGCGGAACGTAGCGAAGATAGCCGCAATGCGCTCGATGCGTTCCTCGATGGAGAGACGGTCGGCAGCACGAGCCATAGCGCGTATGCGCTTGGCTGCGGCAGTGAATATGTCGGGGTCGTAGTATTTCTTGAAGGCGTTGAAGCGTTGCTTGGTAACGCCTTTCGGCATAAATTCCTCCCACGATTGCGGGTCGACAAGTTGTGTGAAGTTGTCGATTGTCAGTTCCTCGTCCTCGTTCTCAACCTTGGCGCCATAAATCATGAGCGGCATACGGATGGATATACCGCGAAGAATTGAGATAGCGTCTTCTTTGACTTTCTTCTTTTTCTTCAATTCTTCGAGGCGTGCCTTTTCCTCATCGGTAAGCTCGCGTTTTTTCTTTTTTTCGAGCTTTTCCTTTTCCTCGTATTCCTCGTTGGTGAGACCCTGGTCATTTACGGTGATGTCGTTAGACTTTCCCATCGCCTTTGTCTGACCGATAATGCCTTTCAGTTCGTCAAATTCCTTGATATCGACATCGGTCAGGCGCATCAGTTCGTCATTGTAGAGGTAGCCGTCCTCAAAACCGTTCTGTACCACACGCTCAACGTAAACACGCTTGAGCTGCTGAAGCATATGCTCGGTATCAAGACGCTTCATTTTGCTCTTCTCAATTGAGATGATCGGGCAGAAATTAAGGAACTCGCCGAGCTGCTGACGCTCGCCTGAAGATTGTTTGCCGGCCTTGGTGGATATCTTCGCGGTCTCGGCCAGTACTTTGAGGGTGCGGTCGGGGGCGAAGTCAAACACATAGCAGTCTTCCTTGATGCGGCCATTGATGGTGGCGGGTGTCTGCACTCGGAAGATGGTCTGCATATAAGCCGAAGCGGCGGTATTGAAACTGCCCGACAGCATCAGTACGCCCATCCATGGCTTGACGCTCACGCCCGTAGTCAGTCGACCGCAGGAGAGCGTGATGGTGCGCGTCTTGTCGGGGTCGGGACCGATAGCATCGGTAACCTTTTTGAGAGCTTCCTCATTGTTTTCTTCCTCATCGCCGTCACCGGCCACGTTGACGATTTCAAACAGCCCGAAAACGGGGTGATTGCGCAGCATGGAGGCAAGAGCCTTTGCCGACTTTACACCCGGCACCATCCATAGGGTATGACGGAAGATGTCGCGATAGCGTTTGTTGGCAAAGGGATACATACTTTCCTCGTCGGTTTTGGTGAGAAGGTCAAGAAAATCCTGAACGTGCGTTTCGTGAACGAAACGCGGTGCGCAGCCCCCATCTGTCGCCGGCGACTCGCCGGTGCCGCTGTCGTTCACGCGGAAAAACTCGCGGAAGTTGAACGCTATATCCTCGTCGGCATACTCGTTCAAGAGTCTGCCGAGGTCGTAGGTATAGATGTTGAGGCGCGGTAGACCGGCGTAGGGATTATGGTCGCCCGGATGGTCAATATCCCACTGGGCTTTGGCGCGTTGCTCCATCACATAATCCCAAGTGTATATTTCTTCCTCCTTGAAATCATCGAGCAGATTGAACGGTGTGCCGCTCAGACGAAGCACTTTCGTTTTCTCCTTGGTAAGCTCTTTCATCACAGCCTTGCCAAGTTCGGTCTGCGTACCCTCGTGGGCTTCATCAACGATAATGAGATCCCATGGGGCTGAGAAAATATCGTTGTTCTTGTCGAAGTTACCGCCGACAAGTTCAGAGCCTCTGAGGTCTTGCATCGAGGCGAAGTAGATGTATCGACATTCCTCCCTACGGGCGCGGCGTTCGAGAGATATGAAGGTATCGCCTTTGTTCTTTGAACCATAGGCGTATTCGTCGGAGTCATAGAATATTTTGCCGAAGTCCTCAAACCAGCCCGCATCGACCACCGGACGGTGTGTGAGGATAAGGATGCGGCGGAACGGTGTCCATTTTTCTCGCTCCGCGAGTTGGCCACGTTCCTTAACGACTTGCAGAGCAGAGAGCGTTTTGCCGAAACGCATCTTGGCGTTCCATAGCATCTGATTCCCCTTCTTGAACTGTTTGAGAGTTTTGTCAATGGCTTCGCGCTGTTCCGGGCGGAACTGAATGGGCGACTGCCCGACAGTGATCTCAGAGCCTTTCAACGCCTTACGACCCTCCTTTACAGCGGCGATGGCCCGCTTGGCTGTTTCGAGGTCGCAGCAGAACCACTCGTTTGCACCGTTCACCTTATCAAACACCTTGCGTTTGATACCGCTACGGAGAAACACGTCGTGAACCTCCTTGTCGTTGACGGCTGCAATTTTGCCATCGCGCACGAAGATGGCTATTTCAGTATGCAGGAGTTCGTAATGAATGCCGGCGGTTTTGGTGTACTGGTCAATACGCGCCTTGGCAGCTTTATTGAGCGCACTGCTATTGGGCGGCAGCGTAATGTTGCCGTCCTCAAAAGTGGCTTCGCCGATTTTCAGGCAGTCACTGTGTACTGCATCGGGTATGCGGAACACATAGATCAGTTTGGCTTTAAGGTTAGAAAAATATTCCATGCCGATTATTTTATAAGGTCGATGAACCGGATTTTCTGTTTGGATTTGGGAGCGCTCCAGTCTTTGATTAGAGCGTAGGTGCCATTATGGGAGCGGATACCGCCGGTCTTGCACCCTTGGCAGGGGGTGATGGTCTCGGTTTCTCCGAAAAGGTCGGCAACGACAGTACGGCGGTCGCCGCACGAGTTGGGTATTACCCCTTTGAGTCCGTCCATCTGCCAGATGTTCCAGGAGATGATGTAGGCTATGTATTGCAGGGACCTGAGCAGCGGGTCTTTGCCGAACTTTGCCCTGTAGTAGTCGATAAAGGTATATAGTAGCGCTTCGCGTGCCAGTACAAGGTTGTCGCCCTGCCACTCGAAGCCGTAAATGCTCATATATGCCGATTGCGCCGCTTTGAGCCATTCGCCGCTATCCGAGGTGTTCTCACTTACGATGCGGAGTTTGCGGTCGAGAAGTCCGATGCGGCGTTCCACCGGTATAGGCTCGCCTGTCACTGTGTCGTATCGGCTGACGAGATATGGGGCCTCGCCGCAGGTGATTTCAAGACGATTTTCGTTTACATAGTCGCGCCAGGTCTTCCCTTCAGGGAAGACTACCGGCTCGGTATTGACAATCCATGAGTGAGTGCCGTCGGGGGTATCGACCTCTGTATTGAACACTCCTTCGCGGCCGAACCAGGCATTGTCGACGAGATTGTTCTGTTTGTTGCAAATCCAAGAGGGAGTGAATACTTCTGCCATCTCTCGGCTGCGTTGTTGCTGCTGCTCGCGGGATTTGACGGCTCGCGGCACTATTACATTGCCATTTGAGCCGGTGATAGCCTCGATAGTGATCTGGTCAGCATACTGAAAACCTTCACCACGGTCGGCATAGTTATCCGTCGCCCAGAATATATTGACTTGCTGCTCATCGGTGCTCAGAGTATGGTCTTTGAGCAGAGCATTAAGCAATTCGGGCGAAAGCCGGAGGATATCGTTTTCCTGTATGTCAATCTGTAAATCGATCATAATGTAATTCGGAAAGCTAAGTAAGTGTTCAGATTGTATGAAGATTTCTTTTCACTTACTATCGTTTAAATTAGAACACTCACTTATCATCGCGGAATCGGTCAGATGTATTAGCCGCGAACAATAGACATATCACAAAATTAACAAAAAAATCCCATATAGCAATAAAAGTTTTGATAATCCCAAACGTAGGGACATCCCTTTGGCATGTTTTCGATATGACGCTCATATGGATTTCGCGTGTCGGCAGCCCTTACATTTATGCCCATGCCGGAGGGGAGTGCTTCGTTCAACATGCCAAAGGCATGTCCGTACATTTACATGCCGGAGTAATCTTCTATGATTTCCCAACGTCCACCTTTCTTTGAGCCAACTCGTCTTATTAAATGAGTCATTTTTGCTATTTCACGGTCAACCGTGGAAGTCCCGACTCCAATCGCTATTGCGATTTCATCCAGAGTGATTCCCGGATTATCTATCATAAGGGCTAAGATGACATCTTGGCGAGAGGTTGTTTTAGCACCATTTTTAGCACCATTTTTAGCACCATTTTTAGCACCATTTCCGTCTTCTGCTTTTCTCCGAATCGCTGATTTGAGGGGGAAGGAGACGACTGCTATTGTGCGATCGCTCTCAATAGTCGGACGTGTTCCAGTCAGTGATTCCCAACTTATAAGCTTTTCCATGCCATAGCCAGCATTTTCAGCTATTCCGACATAACGGAAGAGTTTGGCGATGGTTGGGTTACGGAGTTTGGAGTATATTTTGCCAAGTATATCCTTTACGGGGAGAGGGAAGGCACCACCGTTCATAAACTCGATGTGATCGGTATATACGCGGATGCAGGAGCGCAACGAATCGAAGTGATCGCAGTGCATTACCATGTTGGCGAGGGCCTCACGGAGAACATTGTACTGGCTCTCATCGGTAGTTGCGAATCCATCGTCCTTGATATGAATCGGAGCATCAACAAGAGTTCGAAAACGACGCAGGATAATCTGAACAGCCTCCCAAATATTGTCCTGTTCAGGAATGCGGTAAGTGTATCTGACCTCCGCCTGTTGGATTGTCGGCCCGGGAATTTCGATATAGTCAACACAGAATGTAGGAACATATCGCAGAACATAAGGAGCTTTGCCAAACATCAGAAGCCCGGCATAAGTGAGTAGTCCGTTTCGGGTAATATTTACTTGTTCGCAGAATTCAGCATCATTTACCTCACGGAGACTTACAAGATTCGGTGTCTGACCGAGAGCGAACCTATAACTTTTAAGAGTATTGAGATTAAGCATTTCAATACTTGTCTCAGGAATGGTTTCTTCTGTTTTCTTTCCAAAGCACTGGTCGCGGAACATTGCACGGATCTCTCCTTCAGTAGCTCTCTGATCCCCACTGCCCATACGAATGAACGTATTGATTGGATTGTTATAATACACCGGCTTTAGATCTACTTCGGGAATATAGAAGGCAAGTATGTTCTTTCCATCAATAGTATAACGCTTCGGGGTGACTGTAAGCCTTTGATTGAACTTTTCGCCGCGAAGCGTCCCGAGGAAATCCTGTTCAAGTTTCTCTATGTTGTCCACTCCCTGAATTTCAAAGGTCTTACCGGACTGCTTGATACCAAGCACAAGCCATCCGCCGGAAGTGTTTGAGAAGGCACTTACACTTTCCCAGACGTTTTTCGGTAATTCGGATTTTGCGGCTTTAACCTCAAAATCCTCCCACTCTATATCGTGTAATTTAGCTACAAGTTCGTTCTCAGTCATTTCAACTACAGAATAATAGACATATCGCAAAATTATCAAAAAAATTCCATATAGCAATAAAAGTTTTGATAATCCTAAACGTAGGGACATGCTTTTGGCATGTTTTCGATGTCACGCACATATGGATCGCGTGTCGGCAGCCATTACATTGACGCCCATGCCGGCAGGGTGTGCGTGGTTCAACATGCCGGAGGCATGTCCGTACGTTTACATGCCGGAGGTAGGGGCACGACAGAAAAAAGCCCGAGTCATAGGGTATGAACTCGGGCTGGTAAGAAGGCATCTTTTTTATAATTCAACGGGGTTGGCTTTTTTAAAGAAGCCAGAAAATTGCCATCTTATGTCTATATAACATCGGCAACCGTAAAAAGGTTCGGTTTCGTCAGGCGTTAGGCGATAGGTTTTAGGTGTCAGACGTTAGGCGATAGGCGATAGGTTTTAAATTGGTTTAGGCTTTAGACTCACACCTAATACCTCAACCCTCACACCTAAAGCCTAAAGCCTAAAGCCTAAAGCCTATCACTCCCACTCGATTGTTGCCGGCGGCTTCGACGAGATGTCGTAGACCACGCGGTTGATGCCGCGCACCTTGTTGATGATCTCGTTGCTCACCTTGGCCAGGAACTCATAGGGGAGATGTACCCAGTCGGCTGTCATGCCGTCGGTCGATACGACCGCGCGAAGGGCGCAGCAACGCTCATATGTGCGCTCATCACCCATCACACCCACACTCTGCACCGGCAGAAGCATCACTCCCGCCTGCCATACCTGGTCATAAAGACCGGCCTCACGCAGATTGTCGATAAATATCTTGTCGGCCTGCTGGAGCACGGCCACCTTTTCAGCCGTCACCTCGCCGAGGATACGGATACCAAGACCCGGTCCCGGGAAAGGATGGCGACCAAGCAGAGCCGCATCAATGCCAAGAGCCTTGCCCACACGGCGCACCTCATCCTTAAACAGCAGACGCAGCGGTTCCACGATGCTCAGATGCATCTTCTCGGGCAGGCCGCCCACGTTGTGGTGCGACTTGATCGTGGCCGACGGACCCTTGACCGATACGGATTCGATCACATCGGGATAGATAGTGCCCTGCGCGAGCCACTTCGCTCCCTCAAACTTCTGAGCTTCCTCATTGAATACCTCCACGAAATCGCGCCCTATCACCTTGCGCTTCTGCTCGGGATCGGTCACACCCGCCAGGTCGGCATAGAAACGCTCCGAAGCGTCGACACCAACCACGTTCAGACCCATACCCTTGTACTGGGCCAGCACATCCTCAAACTCGTTGGCGCGGAGCAGACCGTTGTTGACGAAGATACACTGCAGGTTATGCCCGATGGCCTTGTTGAGCAGCACGGCTGCCACCGTAGAGTCCACGCCACCCGACAGACCAAGGATCACCTTGTCGTCGCCAAGCTTCTCCTTGAGTTCGGCCACGGTGGAATCGATAAACGATGCCGGGCTCCATGTGCCCGAGCATCCGCAGATGTCCATCACGAAGTTGGAGAGCAGACGCGGACCGTCGGTAGAATGGAACACCTCCGGATGGAACTGTATACCCCACGTCATCTCGCCGGCGATATGATACGCGGCCACGCGCACATTGTCGGTCGAACCGATGATCTCATACTCCGCCGGAGTCGAGGTGATCGTGTCGCCATGCGACATCCACACCTGCGTCGGAGAGGGGAGACCCTTCATCAGCGGATCCTCGGGAGCCACTACCGTAAGCATGGCGCGGCCATACTCGCGGCTCGGTGCCCCCTCTACCTCGCCGCCGCCGAGCAGGGCGAGAAGCTGGGCGCCATAGCATACGCCAAGCAGCGGGAGTTTGCCGCGTATCTCACTCAGATCGGGGCGCGGCGAATCGGCGTCGCGCACCGACGACGGACTGCCGGAAAGAATCACACCCTTCACATCGGCATCGATGGCCGGAACCTTGTTGAAGGGGTGGATTTCGCAATACACGTTAAGCTCGCGCACGCGGCGTGCGATCAGCTGGGTGTACTGCGAACCGAAGTCCAGAATCAAAATCTTTTCCATATATATAGTGTGTGGCTCCGGCTCCCCCGTGTCCCGCCGACGGGGCAGGGGGGAGCCGAAGCGCGATTGAATTAGCGTGAATAGTTGGGTGCCTCTTTGGTGATGGTCACATCGTGGGGATGGTTCTCGA
The DNA here is from genome assembly GCA_947176605.1 of uncultured Porphyromonadaceae bacterium. Taxonomy (GTDB): domain Bacteria; phylum Bacteroidota; class Bacteroidia; order Bacteroidales; family Muribaculaceae; genus Lepagella. The sequence continues at coordinate 13,461 of CAMWRH010000032.1, read as the reverse complement.
TCACACCGGCGGAAGTAATGCGGGTGAACTTCGCGTTGTGCAGTGCCTCGATATCGGCAGCACCGCAATAACCCATACCCGAGCGCAGACCGCCGATCAGCTGATACACCGTCTCGCTCAAAGTACCCTTATAGGGGACGCGCGCCACGATACCTTCCGGCACGAACTTATTGCTGTCGGTCTTTTCCGACTGGAAGTAGCGGTCTTTCGAACCGGCCTGCATCGCCTCGATCGAGCCCATGCCGCGGTATGACTTGAACTTACGTCCGTTGTAGATGATCGTCTCGCCCGGAGATTCCTCCACACCGGCCAGCATCGAACCCATCATCACCGCGTCGCCTCCGGCGGCGAGTGCCTTGACGATGTCGCCCGAATAGCGCAGACCGCCGTCGGCGATGGCCGGAACGCCATAGCTGTGGGCCACTTTGGCCGCATTGAAGATAGCCGTCAGCTGGGGCATACCCACACCGGCCACGATGCGCGTGGTGCAGATCGAGCCGGGACCGATACCCACCTTGATGCCGTCGGCACCCGCCTTGATGAGATACTCCGCAGCCTCGGCAGTGGCGATATTGCCTACCACCACGTCAAGATGCGGATACTTCTCCTTCACGGCGCGGAGCGTATTGACCACATTGGCCGAGTGGCCGTGGGCAGTATCGATCACCACAGCGTCGACACCGGCCTCCACCAGAGCGTCGACACGGTTGATCGTATCGCTCGTCACGCCCACACCGGCAGCCACGCGCAGGCGACCCTTGTCGTCCTTGCAGGCATTCGGATAGTCCTGGATCTTTGTGATGTCGCGGTAAGTGATCAGACCCACCAGGCGCCCTGTGGCATCCACCACCGGGAGCTTCTCGATCTTATGGCGGAGCAGGATCTGCGAAGCCTCCTGGAGATTGGGATTATCGGTAGTGACGAGATTTTCGCGGGTCATCACATCCTTGATCTTGATCGACATGTCGGTCTGGAAACGCAGGTCGCGGTTGGTGACGATACCCACAAGGTGCATCTCGCCGTCCACTACCGGAATGCCGCCGATATGGTTCTCCTCCATAAGATGGAGCGCGTCGCCCACGGTCTCCTCGCCGGTGATGGTGATCGGATCGTAGATCATGCCGCTCTCGGCGCGTTTCACCTTGCGCACCTGCTGCGCCTGCTCGGCGATCGACATGTTCTTATGTATCACGCCGATACCGCCCTCGCGGGCCATGGCGATGGCCAGCTCCGACTCGGTGACCGTATCCATAGCGGCCGACACCATCGGGATGTTAAGCGTGATATTGCGCGAAAAGCGGCTTCCGAGCTTCACCATGTTGGGAGTCACTTCGGAATATGCGGGGATGAGCAGCACGTCGTCAAACGTCAGACCCTCCTCCTTAACTCTCTCATCAATAAATGACATATGTGTATGCGTAACTTGTGTTGGGGGGAAGCATCGCAGCGCCTTCCGCCCCCGCCGTGGCGACGGGGAAGGCGCTGCGTGCGGATTAGAAATTCTTCAGTTTCTCGGAGATGGTGATGGTCTGCGTGCGGTCGGGGCCTACGGAGATGATCCCTACGGGGATACCCGTCAGTTCCTCGATCTTGCGCACATAGGCCTTGGCGGCTTCGGGGAGTTCGTCGAAGCTCTTCATGCCGCTCAGGTCTTCCTTCCACCCCTCCATCTCGATCAGCACCGGGCGGCAGCGCGCCAGCTTGTTGATGGTCGAGGGGGGAGCCTGCAGGATTTCGCCGTCGCATTCGTAGCCGGTACAGATCATCACCTTATCGAGCCCCGAAAGCACGTCGAAGAGCATGAGGGCCCAGTTGTCGATGCCGGCCAGCATACCGGTGTAGCGTGCCACCACGGCGTCAAACCAGCCCACACGGCGCGGGCGACCGGTGACAGTGCCGTACTCATGGCCGCGCTCGCGGATCTCGTGGGCGCGCTCGTCGAAGAGCTCCGTCGGGAACGGACCCTCACCCACGCGCGTGCAGTAGGCCTTGGCCACGCCCAGCACATTGTCGATCCACTTCGGAGCCACACCCGCGCCTACCGGCACACCCGAAGCCGAGGGGCTCGACGATGTGACGAAAGGATACGTGCCGTGGTCGCAGCAGAGCATCATACCCTGCGCCCCCTCGAAGAGGATCTTGCGGTCGGAGCGCAGTGCCTCGTTGATGAGCGCCGATGTGTCGGTGATCATATGTCCGATCTTGCCGGCCAGTTCCATATAGCGGTCGTAGACCTCCTGGAAATCATACTCCTTCAGGCCGAGCATACGCAGTTCCTGATTCTTCACCTCAAGAGCGGCCTTAAGACGCTCGGCGAAATATTCGGGTTCGAGCAGGTCGCCGATTCGCAGGCCGATGCGGGCGTACTTGTCGCTGTAGGTCGGGCCGATACCCTTCTTGGTGGTGCCGATCTTCGCGCCCCCCTTCTGGGCCTCATAGGCGCCGTCCAGATCGCTGTGCCAGGGCATCACCATGGCCGCGCGGTCGGAGATGAAGAGCTGATAGTCGGTGATGCCGCGGTCGTGGAGCTTCTGCAGCTCGGCCACCACCGATTCCGGATTTACCACCATCCCGTTGCCCATCACATTGACGGTGCGGGGATTGAACACCCCCGACGGGATGCTCTGCAGCGAATACTTGTTGCCGCCGAAGGCCACGGTGTGGCCGGCGTTGTTGCCCCCCTGGTAGCGCACCACCATATCGGCGCGGCAAGCGAAATAATCGGTGATTTTACCCTTGCCTTCGTCGCCCCACTGGGAGCCGATCACAACTAAACGTTCTGACATTGCTTATTGATGTCTTTATATTGTATGTGTGTATTGTCTTTGTATTGTGGAAGCCGGGGCTGCCCCGGCCTCACGTCCTCCCCCCTCCCGCAGGGGAAATGGGGGAGGAGTACTGCCGGAGGCTATCAGATGCCGTTGCGCTCGTAGATGAAGTCCACGTTCTTCATGTAGTACTCCAGCGTGAAGCAGGCGGCCAGTTCCTCGGGAGTCAGCATCGAGCTTACCACCGGATCCTGCGCCAGCAGGTCCTGATAGGCTGCCCCTTCGGCCATGGCGCGCATCGCGATGGGCTGCACGGTGTCGTAAGCCTTCTCGCGCACGAAACCCTTGTCGATCAACGCGTTCATCACACGCTGCGCGAAAATCACGCCATTCGTCATATAGATATTCTGCTTCATGCGCTCCTCGAATACCACCAGATTCTCCAGGATTCCCATCATGCGGTTGAGCATATAGTCGAGCAGGATAGTGGCATCAGGCATAAGGATGCGCTCGGTGGCCGAGTGGGAGATGTCACGCTCATGCCAGAGGGCCACGTTGTCGTAGGCCGTCATCATGTAGCCGCGCAGCACGCGGGCGCAGCCGCAGATGTTCTCGCTGCTGATCGGGTTGCGCTTGTGGGGCATGGCGCTTGAGCCCTTCTGACCCTTGCCGAACGACTCTTCCACCTCATGTACCTCAGTGCGCTGCAGATTGCGCACCTCCATGGCCATCTGCTCCAGAGTGGCGCCGATCAGTGCCAGTGTGGCCATATAGCAGGCGTGGCGGTCGCGCTGTATCACCTGAGTGGACACCTTGGCCGAATCGATGCCGAGATGCTCGCACACGTAATCCTGCACAAACGGCGGGATATTGGCGAAATTGCCCACGGCGCCGCTGATCTTGCCTACCTCCACGCCGCGCGAAGCCTCGCGGAAGCGCTTGATGTTGCGCTGCATTTCCTCATGCCAGAGCACCCACTTCAGGCCGAACGAAGTGATGTCGGCATGAATGCCGTGCGTGCGGCCGATGCAGGGGGTATACTTGAAGCGGCGGGCCTGCTTGCGCAGCATCTCGGCGAAGCGCTCCAGGTCGTCGGCGATGATCTCGTCGGCCTGTTTGAAGAGGTAGCCGTTGGCGGTATCCACCACGTCGGTGCTCGTCAGACCGTAGTGCACCCACTTGCGCTCCTCGCCCAGCGACTCGCTCACGGCGCGGGTGAAGGCCACGATGTCGTGGCGTGTCTGAAGTTCGATCTCCTTGATGCGGTCGATATTGAACGATGCGTTGGCATTCAGTTTCTCGATATCCTCAGCCGGCACTACGCCCAGTTCCTTCCAGGCCTCGGCAGCGAGGAGCTCCACTTTGAGATATGCGCGGAATTTGTTTTCTTCGGTCCAGACGTCGCGCATCACGTCTCTTCCATATCTTTCTATCATGTCGTAGCTTATGTATTGTGTTCCAAAAAAGTGTTTTGCAGCCGCCGGCGGCTTTTCCCGTCATGCAGCGTGGCCGCTGGCTCATGCGCAGCAATGGGGTGGCCGGGCGGATTCTCCGCTTCCGGAGGCTTACCACTGCATCTTGCGGGTGTAGCAGTCGAGCGTATTCTCCATCAGGCAGGCTATCGTCATCGGACCTACGCCCCCCGGCACCGGAGTGATCACCGAAGCCTTCGGCTCAACGCTGTCGAAATCCACGTCGCCCGAAAGTTTTCCGGTCTCCGGATCATGCGAGATACCCACATCGATCACCGCCACACCATCCTTCACCATATCCGCAGTGATCAGCTTCGGCACCCCGATGGCCACCACCAGTATGTCGGCAGTGCGGGTGATCTCACCCAGATTCTGCGTGTGGGAGTGGGCTATGGTGACAGTGGCGTTGCGGTCGAGCAGCAGTTTGGCTACCGGGAACCCCACGATATTGCTGCGCCCGATCACCACTGCATGGCGTCCGGCTATCTCCACACCCGCCTTATCGAGCATCTTGATGATACCCTTCGGCGTGCAGGCGCGTATGCCGGGGAGCTTGTGCCAGAGCGCGTCCACATTGCGCGAATGGAACCCGTCGACATCCTTGGCCGGGTCGATGGCCTCGATCACGCGGTGCTTGCGGATATGCTTCGGCAGCGGCAGCTGCACCAGGATGCCGTCGATACCCTCGTCGGCATTCAGTTCGTGGATACGGTCGATGAGTTCCTGCTCGGTGATGGTGGCCGGAAGGAGGAGTTCGGTATGCTGGAACCCCACTTCGGCGGCCGCCTTCCCCTTGCTGCGCACGTAGGTGCGGCTCGAAGGGTCGTCGCCCACCAGAATCACACAGAGATGCGGCTCGCGCCCATACTCCACCTTATAGCTCGCCACCTTGCGGGCGATATTCTCCTTAACCTCGCGGGCCAGATCTTTTCCGCTTATAATCATTCTCTTTTACCTGTAAGTGTCGTTTAACTGTAGTGATTTCGGTAAGCCGCTGCAGCGCGGCTTCTTCCTCTTCATCCCCGCCCCCCGGCGGCGCCTCGGCGTGCCGGCGCGGGGGAGGGGAAGGAATCCCGGTATCAGAGAGCCTGATGACCGATGTCGGTGCGGTGGAAGAGCGACGGGCACCCGATACGCGCCACATCGCGCAGCGCCGCGGCATTGGCCTCGGCCACAGTGTCGCCTTCGCCTACGACCATCAGCACGCGTCCTCCGGCAGTGACAGTGCGCCCCTCGGCATCGGTGGCCGTACCCATATGGTATACGCGCCCCTCCGTGGCATCAAGTCCCTCGATCACGGCACCCTTGGCATACGCCCCGGGATACCCCTCGGAAGCCATCACCACGCCAAGACATGCCTTCGGGCTCCAGCGCAGTTCGCAGTCGGTGCCGTCGACGGCTGCCTCGAACAGCGTGAGTATGTCGCTCTCCAGACGCGGGAGCACCACCTCGGTCTCCGGGTCGCCGAAACGGGCATTGAACTCGATCACCTTCGGACCCTCCTTCGTAAGGATCAGACCGCCGTAGAGCACACCCGTGAAAGGCACACCCTCGCTCACCATAGCCTTCGCCACCGGGCGCAGGATGCGCTCCAGTGCCTCGCGGCGCACCTCCTCGCTGATGAACGGCACCGGGCTGTAAGCCCCCATGCCGCCGGTGTTGGGACCCTTATCGCCGTCGTAGGCGCGCTTATGATCCTGCGCAAGTTCGAGGGGGAATACCTTCTCACCCGACACCACGCACATAAACGAAAACTCCGGACCGTCGAGATATTCCTCCACGATCACCTTCCCCTTGCCGAAAGCGGAGTCGAGGAGCATGTCGCGCAGTGCCTGCTCGGCCTCCTCATAGCTCATGGCCACTACCACACCCTTTCCGGCTGCAAGTCCGTCGTACTTGATCACGGCAGGGAGCGGACGCGCCTTGACGTATTCCCATGCCGGCTCAAACTCGGTGAACACCTCGTAGTAGCCTGTGGGCACGTCATACTTCACCATAAGCTGCTTGGCGAATTCCTTGCTGCTCTCGATGCGGGCGGCTGCCTTGGTGGGACCGAATATGCGCAGCCCCTCGGCCCGGAAGGCATCCACGATACCTACGGCCAGAGCCGCCTCCGGACCCACTACGGTGAAGTCTACGCCATTCGCCTTGGCGAATTTCAGGAGTCCTTCTACATCTGTGGGCTGAATGGCCACACACTCCGCCTGGGCCGCGATGCCGGCATTGCCGGGAGCGCAGTATATCTTGCCGACCCTCGGCGAGCGCGACAGCGCGTCGACTATGGCATGGCAGCGTCCGCCGCTGCCCACTACCATCACCGTCTGTTGCTGCGGGGCCGTATTGTTATGATTGCTGTTGTTGCTTTGCATTGCTTTATCTAAGGATTGGCCCTGCCGCCGCCGATGACGGGAGCGGCAGGGATTGCAATCTTTATGCTTATTTACAGAGGGGTGGAGATGGAATCAATGCTTGAAGTGGCGCATTCCGGTGAAGAGCATCGTGATACCCTTCTCGTTGGCCTTGCGGATGGCATCCTCGTCGCGGATGCTGCCGCCGGGCTGCACGATGGCAGTCACGCCGAAGCGCGAAGCCAGTTCCACTGTATCGTCAAACGGCAGGAAACCGTCGGAAGCCAGTACCAGACCCTTCTTATAACCCGCGTCGCGGGCCTGACGGAGCGCGATTTCGGCCGAACCCACACGGTTCATCTGTCCGGCGCCGACGCCGAGCGTCATGCCGTTCTTCACCACGCAGATGGCATTGCTCTTCACATGCTTCACGATCTTCCAGCCGAAGTCGAGGTCGCGCAGCTCAGACTCATCGGGCTTGCGCTCGGTGACGCACATCGAAGCCTCGATGGGCTTGATCGTAGTGTCGGCATCCTGCACGAGCAGACCGCCGTTGACACCCACATACTGCTTCACGGCCTCGTCCGACTTCTCCATGTTGACCTCCAGAAGACGCAGGTTCTTCTTCGATGCGAGCACCTCGAGCGCCTCCGGCTCAAAGGAGGGAGCCATCACGATCTCAAGGAAGATGGGCTTCATCATCGCGGCCACTTCGGCTGTGAGCGGACGGTTCATTGCCACGATACCGCCGTAGATGCTCACCTTGTCGGCCTCATAGGCATGCTGCCAGGCCTCCTTCAGGTCGCGCCCTACGGCAGCGCCGCAGGGGTTCATGTGCTTCAGACCCACGCAGAACGGAGCGTCAAACTCGCGCACGATATTCAGGGCCGCATTGGCATCCTGGATATTGTTGTAGCTCAGTTCCTTGCCACCCAGCTGACGGGCGAACGCCACAGAATAGGGCACCTCCTTGGCAGCGCGGTAGAAAGCCGCGCTCTGGTGCGGATTCTCACCGTAGCGGAGCGACTGCACGATGTCGAAATTCAGGAAGAGCTTCTCCGGCAGACCGGCCTGACGGCGCATGTAGGTGGCAATATGGCTGTCGTACTCGGCAGTGTGGGTATATGCCTTGGCCGACAGGCGCAGACGTGTGGCGGGAGTCGTATTGCCGGTCTCCTCGATTTCCTTCAGTATGCCGGCGTAATCATCCGGATCGCATACCACAGTGACATCGCGGAAATTCTTCGCAGCCGAACGCAGCATCGACGGCCCCCCTATGTCGATATTCTCCACGGCATCCTCCATCGTCACATTATCGCGGGCGATCGTAGCCTCGAAGGGGTAGAGGTTGACGCATACCATCTCGATGGTCTCGATACCGTTCTCCTCAAGCTGATGCATATGGTCCTCCAGGTCGCGGCGGCCGAGCAGACCTCCGTGCACCTTCGGGTGCAGCGTCTTCACGCGACCATCGCAGATCTCCGGGAAACCCGTGATATCGCTGATATTGATGACCGTGAGACCTGCCTCGCGCAGAGTCTTCATAGTTCCGCCGGTGGCGATGATTTCCCATCCCATCCGGCTGAGCGCGGTGGCAAACTCCACGATGCCGCGCTTATCTGATACACTTATAAGTGCTCGCATAAATCAAACTCAAAATTAAATTACACCCCTATATCCAAACTCCCCAAACCCCCAAAGAGGTTTTAGGTGATAGGTAGCAGGTTTTAGGTGATAGCTAGCAGGTTTTAGGTGATAGGAAGCAGATGGCAGGTCTAATGCCTAAAGCCTAATGCCTAAAGCCTAAAGCTCCGAATCCCAATTTACCCCTCCATGCGGCGGTCGCGACAGGTCGCGACCCTACGAAATTCCTAACTCCTAATTCCTCAATTCCTGATTTTCACCCCTTTGCCCTCGATGACACGGCCGATCACAACCGGCTTCTCACCCTGGGCCTGAAGCGTGGCGAGGGTCTTGTCGACATCCGCCGGATCCACGGCCAGCACCATGCCGATACCCATATTGAAGATATTGAACATCTCGCGGTGGGGCACCTTGCCGTACTTCTCCAGCAGACGGAACACCGGGAGTATCTCCCAGCTACCTTCCTCTACCTCCACGCCCTGACCCTCCTTGAGGATACGGGGGATGTTCTCGTCAAATCCGCCTCCGGTGATATGTGCCAGTCCATGCACATCCACCTCCTTGAGCAGCGCCAGAACGGGCTTCACATAGATGCGCGTCGGAGTGAGCAGCATCTCGCCCAGAGTCTGGTGACCCGTCTCGGGGAGCACATCGGAGAAAGCCAGCGAATTGTCGGATACGATCTTGCGCACGAGACTGAAACCGTTGCTGTGCACACCCGAAGAGGGGATACCCACCAGCACATCGCCCACGCTCACCTTAGAGCAGTCGATCAGCTTCGACTTCTCCACGGCGCCTACCGTGAATCCGGCGATGTCGTACTCATCCTCGTCATACATACCCGGCATCTCGGCAGTCTCGCCACCCACAAGGGCGCACCCTGCCTGACGGCAACCTTCGGCCACACCGGCCACGATGGCCTCCACTACCTCCGGATGGTTCTTACCCACGGCCACATAGTCGAGGAATACGAGCGGCTCGGCACCCTGTGCCAGAACGTCGTTGACGCACATCGCCACAGCATCGATACCGATCGTGTCGTGTATCCCGCTGGCGAAAGCGATTTTCAGTTTGGTGCCCACACCGTCGGTGCCGCTCACCAGAATGGGGTGCTCATAACCGAGGCTCCCGAGGTCGAACATACCTCCGAAACTTCCGATGTTGCCCATCGAGCCGCGGCGCTCGGTGGATTTCACGTGCTTCTTGATGCGGCTTACCACTTCGTAGCCGGCTTCAAGATTCACGCCTGATTCTTCATAAGATTTTGCCATATATAGTAAAGAGTCACTTTTTTCGGTTGGTTGATTCCGCCTCCCCGCGCCACTTCCGCACGAAGCGCCCCGGAGAGGCGGTATGGTCAAAGCGTTTTAATGCTTCTTAAAGTACTTCACGGCATTGCCGAAGAGGTTCTGGCTCTTGTCGCCGTGGATGTTCTTCATCAGTCCCTCGGCATAGCGCTCGGAGTGTCCCATCTTGCCTAAGATCAGACCGTCGGGGCTTATGATACCCTCGATGGCGAAGGTCGAACCGTTCGGGTTGGCCGGAGACGTCATAGTGGCGTGCCCCTCGGCATCGGCATACTGGAAGGCTATCTGACCCGCCTCAAGAAGGCTCTTGGCCATCGCCTCGGAGCAGGTAAACTTACCCTCGCCGTGCGAAGCGGCCACACTGTGCAGCTGGCCGATCGAGAAACCGTCGAGCCACGGAGAGGCCAGCGTGCCCACGCGGGTCACCACGATCTGCGAGATGTGGCGGTTGATGTCGTTGTGGAAGAGGGTGGGAGAGTCGGCCGAAAGTTCGCCGATACGTCCGTATGGGAGCAGACCGCTCTTCACCAGCGCCTGGAAACCGTTGCAGATACCGATCACCAGACCCTTGCGCGCCAGCAGACGCTCCACGGCACCCTTCACCTTCTCATTCATCAGCACCGAAGCGATAAACTTGCCGCTGCCGTCGGGCTCGTCGCCCTCGGAGAAGCCGCCGCTCAGCGCCAGAATATGACAGGCATCGATACCGGCCACGATCTTCTCCACCGAAGCCTCGATGTCGGCAGCCGAGAGATTGCAGAATACGCAGGTCGATGTCTCCGCACCCTCGCGGCGGAAGGCGCGTATCATGTCATAGTCGCAGTTGGTGCCGGGGAATACGGGGAGGAACACCATCGGGTGATCCGTCGGTTCGCCGGGCCATGCACCCTTGAATTCCGGTCCGCAGGCATCCGGAGCGCTACCCTCCACGCCGGAGCGGTCGGGGTAGATCTCGTTGAAGCGATCCTGATTGCTCTTCTCAAGCTCCAGGATATCCATCTCCTCGCCGTTGACGCGGAGCACGGGAGCCTCGACCGTGCGGCCGATCTCCACGAATGCCGGATTATCGATCTTCTCAGTGCTCTCCACAAGCATCGAGCCATAGCTGAGCGCGAAGAGATCCTTCTCGTCGAGCGCCACCTCGGCACCCACGAGATTGCCGAAGCTCATCTTCGCCAGAGCCTCGGCGGCGCCTCCGGCGCCAAGCGCGTAGGCGGCCACGATGCGGCCATCGCCAATGGCCTGCTCCACAGCCTCGAAATTGGCACGCAGAGCCGCAGTGTCGGGGAAGCGGTCGGCGCGGGCCTCATGGCGCACCATATATATATAATGTCCCGGAGCCTTGAATTCGGGCGAGATCACACGGCGGGCATCCACGGTGCCCACGCCGAAGGCGATCAGCGTCGGGGGCACGTTGATGTCGGCAAACGTGCCGCTCATCGAGTCCTTGCCGCCGATCGAGGGGAGTCCGAACTCCACCTGCATGCGCAGGGCGCCGAGCAGCGCGGCGAGGGGTTTGCCCCATGCCTTGTCGGAAGTCATTTTCTCGAAATACTCCTGATACGAGAAGCGCATCTTCCGATACTCCTGACCTGCGGCCACAGCCTTGGCCACAGCCTCCACTACAGCATAGGCGGCGCCATGATACGGGCTCCAGATCGAAATCTCGGGGTTGAAGCCGAAAGCCATCAGCGAGGCGGTGTGGGTGAGGTGATTACCCACGGGGAGTTTCTGCACGGATACCTGTGTCTCCGTGGCCTGACGGCGACCGCCGAAAGGCATCAGCACCGTCGAGGCGCCGATCGAAGAGTCAAACATCTCGATCAGACCCTTCTGCGAAGTCACGTTGGGCTGCGACAGGAGCGTGGCGAAGCGCTCGGAGAGGGTAGCACCCTCGGGAAGCTTATGGAACGGATCGGCGGAATAGTCCACCTTGCCTACCACAGCCTTCGCATAATGCGGCGCACCGGCCGAATCGATAAACTCGCGGCTCAGGTCGGCGGCCACTTCACCGTTATAGAACATGCGCATACGCGCGCGGTCGGTCACATCGGCCACGTGGGTCACCTCAAGGTTCTCTTCGGCGCAATAGCGCTCGAACTCCTCGCGGTCCTTCGGATCTATGACCACACTCATGCGCTCCTGCGACTCGGAGATGGCAAGTTCCGTTGGGTTAAGGCCGGAGTATTTCACCGGCACGCGGTCGAGGTATATGTCAAGTCCGTCGGTAAGTTCGCCGATGGCCACGCTGACGCCGCCGGCACCGAAGTCGTTGGATTTCTTTATAAGGCGTGTCACCTCCGGACGGTGGAACAGGCGCTCGATCTTGCGCTCCTCCGGGGCGTTCCCCTTCTGCACCTCCGAGCCGCACTCCTCGAGTGAACTGGTGGTGTGCTCCTTGCTCGAACCGGTGGCACCGCCGATTCCGTCGCGACCAGTGCGGCCACCGAACATCAGGATGATATCCCCCGGCACCGGGCGCTCGCGGCGCACGTCGGCAGCCTTCACGGCGCCTACCACGGCGCCCACCTCAAGACGCTTGGCCACATAGTCGGGGTGATAGATCTCGCGCACGTGGGTAGTGGCCAGACCGATCTGGTTGCCGTATGAGCTATAGCCCGCTGCGGCGCGGAGCGAGATGACGCGCTGCGGGAGTTTACCGGCCATCGTCTCGGCCACGGGCTGCCAGATATTGCCGGCTCCGGTGACGCGCATGGCCTGGTATACGTAGCTTCGGCCGCTCAACGGGTCGCGGATCGCGCCGCCAAGACATGTCGAGGCACCGCCGAAGGGTTCGATTTCAGTAGGATGGTTGTGGGTCTCGTTCTTGAACTGCAGGAGCCAGCGCTCGGTCTCGCCGTCGACATCCACGTCGACGAATACCGAACATGCGTTATTCTCCTCACTCTGCTCCATATCCTCCAGCAGACCCTGCTTCTTCAGATAGCGGGCGCCGATTGTGGCGAGATCCATCAGGCAGAGGCTCTTCTGCTCGCGGCCAAGTTCGCGGCGGATGCGGTGCCACTCTTCCACGGCTGCGCGGATATCGTCGGCCACTTCCGAATCCTCCACTTCGATATCCGTAAGGTTGGTGGTGAAGGTGGTGTGGCGGCAGTGGTCGCTCCAGTATGTGTCGAGGATGCGGAGCTCTGTCTCATTCGGGTCGCGCCCTTCGGCAGAGAAGTAGCGCACCACCTCCATCAGATCGTCGGCATTCATAGCCAGCCCCTTCTCGCGGCACCATGCCGGAGCCTGCTCAGCCGTGATCTCGCGGAATCCGTCGAGAGTGGCCACCGGCGAGGCCGTGGCCTTTTCGGCCGGGGCGAGGCGGGAGAGGTCTTTTTTGCGCGATTCCACGGCATTGATGCAGTAGCGGCTGATTTTCTCAAGGTCGGCGGGGGTGACGCTGTCGTCGAAGATGAGCAGGCGTGCCGAACGGATTTCCACCTCAGCGGCGGGGTCGAGCAGTTTCACGCACTCCTCGGCCGAGGCGGCACGCTGGTCAAACTGACCCGGCAGATACTCCATGGCCAGATAGGGGTGTGCTTCATACTGGGCGTTGAATTCCGGAGCGTGGCTTACGGAATCAGTGGCCGGTTCGCCAAAGACGCGGTAGGCGCTCTTCTCGATCAGTTCGGGGGTAAACCCGAAGAGATCGTAGACGCATACGAGTCGTAGCTCCTTGATGTCGAGGCCGAGATTGCCGTTGAGTTCCTTGCGGAGGCTTTCGGCCTCGATGCGGTAGGGTGCGGTCTTCTCGACGAATATACGGTTTTTAGTCATTTTATTATTTGGAAGAAAGTCAGATTAGTTTATTAGGCTTTAGGCTTTAGGCGGTAGGCTTTAGGCTTTGGGCTTTAGGGCGTGGGCTTTGGGCATTGTGCGTTAGGCATTGGGGTTTAGGAGATGGGGGTTGGGCAGT
>CAMWRH010000031.1 GCA_947176605.1 uncultured Porphyromonadaceae bacterium | reverse complement strand
CGATATGTTCGAGCGGAATGTGTCCCAACCGTGGCGAATGCTGGGGACGCGGCACAGCCACCTTCATGATAGGCGGCAACATATGCACGCGCAACTGCCGCTTCTGCAACGTCGCCACCGGGCGCCCCCTCCCTCTTGATGAAAAGGAGATAGAGGATATCGTGGAATCGGTGAAATCACTCGCGCTGAAGCATGTGGTGATCACATCCGTCGACCGCGACGACCTCCCCGACCTCGGTGCCGCACATTGGGCGCGGATGATACGTCGCCTCCGGGAAGAATGCCCCGGAGTGACTATGGAGGTGCTGATACCCGACTTCAAGGGGCGCCTCGACCTGGTGGATATGGTGATAGCCGAGCGCCCCGACGTAATCTCGCATAATCTGGAGACAGTGCGCCGTCTTACACCCGAGGTGCGCACCTTCGCCACCTACGACACCTCCCTCTCCGTAATAGCCCATATCGCCCGCAGCGGCATCCGCAGCAAGAGCGGCATAATGCTCGGACTCGGAGAGAGGGAAGAAGAGATACTCCAGACGATGGACGACCTGCTTGCCGCCGGATGCGAAGTGATGACCATCGGCCAGTACCTCCAGCCCTCAAAAGCCAACTATCCCCTGCAGGCCTACATCACCCCCGAGAAATTTGCCGAATACGGAGAGATCGGAAAGCGCAAGGGATTCCGCCACATAGAGTCGGCCCCGATGGTGCGCTCCAGCTACCACGCAGAGAAGCACGTGCTCTGATCCTCTTGCATCCGTATCACCCATAGCCATTCGCCCCGCGACAGCGTATTGCAGCAGTCGCGGGGCGAATGAATATCGTGGGGTGGAACGGGGCTCACCCGGCGGCCCGGTGTCTGTCGGGGATGTGGCCGGGGCGTTCAGTCGGAGCAGTCTGCGGAGCGGTGCGAAGTCCCGGAGGCGCTCTCCTGAAGCAGTTGGCGCAGGTAATGGTCGAGCTTGGGGGCCACGTGGTGCAGCATTACCTGATCGCCCCACTCCCGTTCGATTGAAGTGACCCCCTTGTCGGTAAATCCGCAGGGATTGATAAGGCGGAATGCGTCAAGATCGGTGCTTACGTTAAGCGCCAGACCGTGCATCGTCACATATCGGCTGCACTTCACCCCGATGGCGCATATCTTGCGCTCCTGCGGCGTGCCGGCACCGATCCATACCCCGGTGGCCCCCTCCACGCGCTCACCCTTGATGGCGAAATCATCGAGAGTGCGTATCACAGCCTCCTCAAGCAGATTGATATAGCTTTTTATGCCGAGGTGGAATTGTTCCAGGTCAATTATAAGGTATGTCACCAGTTGCCCCGGTCCATGGTAGGTGATGTCGCCGCCGCGCTCTATCCGGATGCACTCTATGCCGCGCCGCTCAAGCTCCGAGGCCATAAGGAGATTGGACTCATTGCCATGGCGGCCGAGGGTAATCACCGGTTCATGCTGCAGCATCAGTATATGTCCGGTCTGCGGTGTAATCCCGTCGCGCTTAAGCCGCACCATTTCGTCAAACAGGCGGTGCTGACGTTCCCACATTTCGCGGTATGGCTGGGGAGCGAAAAGGAAATCGGTGTTGAGGTTCATTTGCCGTTGCTTTCAGCTTCACGTTCCAGCACGAGCTTTACCTCCTGGAACAGTTTTGAGGCGAATACGAAATCATTAAGACTCTGCGACTTGCTGCGGAAGATGGTCTTGTCGTTGCCGGTCCAGTCGCAGTGGCCGCGGTTGATGAAGACGATATTCTCGCCGATACCCAGCACGGAATTCATGTCGTGGGTATTGATGATTGTGGTCATGCCGTACTCGTGGGTGATGTCGCTGAGCAGTTCGTCGATAAGTATCGAGGTCTTCGGGTCGAGTCCGGAGTTGGGTTCATCGCAGAAGAGGTACTTCGGATTCAGCGCGATGGCTCTGGCGATGGCCACACGTTTCTGCATACCGCCCGAAATCTCAGAGGGATACTTATTGTCGGCATTCGAGAGGCCCACACGGTCGATGCAGAAGCGGGCACGCTCCAGCTGCCCGGCGTGCGAGAGGGGAGAGAACATCTTCAGCGGAAACATCACATTCCCCAGCACCGTCTCATTGTCAAACAGCGCCGAACCCTGGAACAACATTCCGATTTCGGTGCGCAGCTGCCGGCGCTCATCGTTGTTCATGTTGCGGATGGCGCGCCCGTCATACAGAATCTGCCCTTCTTCAGGGTGGAGCAGACCGATGAGGCACTTCATGAACACCGTCTTGCCCGAACCCGACTGACCGATGATCAGATTGGTCTTGCCGGTCTCGAACGTGGCATTTATATCATACAGAATCCGTTGGCCGTCAAACCATTTGGATACATTTTCTGCTTTAATCATTTTTCTTTTGTTTTCAGTCAGGAGGGATTATTCAAGGAGGAGCTTGGTGAGGATCACGTCGGCCAGAAGAATCAGTATCGAGCTCGACACAACGGCATTCGTGCTCGCCTTACCTACCTCCAGCGCGCCACCCTTGACGTAATAGCCGTAGAAAGCCGCAATCGAGGTGATGAGGAATGCGAATACCACCGTCTTGATGATGCCGTACCACACGTACCATTCATTAAAGAACGACTGTATGCCGAAGATATAATTCTCCACCGTAAGCATCGAAGTGAACTCCGCGATAAACCATCCGCCCACCAGACCGAAGAACATCGAGAACACGCAGAGCACCGGCACAAACAGCACGAACCCCAGTATCTTGGGCATCACGATGTAATTGGCCGAATTGATACCCATGATGTCCATAGCGTCGATCTGTTCGGTGACGCGCATCGTGCCGATTTCAGAGGCGATGTTGGAGCCTACCTTACCGGCAAGAATCAGACACATCATGGTGCTTGAGAACTCCAGCAGCAGGATTTCACGTGTGGCAAGACCCGTGGAGTAGGAGGGAATAAGCGGCGACACGATATTAAGCGTCATCTGGATGCATATCACCGCCCCGATGAAAAGGGATATGATGAGCACGAGCGGGATTGAATCCACTCCCAGTTTGTTGATCTCAAACAGCAGGTTGCTGAAGAACACCCTCCACTTGTCGGGGATTCTGAACACCTGCGTCATAAACATGCAGTACTTCCCGAATGTCTTTATCGACGATACTATCATTTTAAATCACTGTTTTATTTACCACCGAGCCCGCGCAATGCCTCAGGAGCGCCCCGACGGGGCTAACCGTCTGTAAATACGCGCAATATGACGCTCTCCGGAATCCGAAGCGGCCGCCCGGAGAGTGGCGTGGGCTGCGGATACCGGAGACGTAGGCTCCGATTTCTCCGCAAATTTACAAATTCTCTCGCAATTTATTGCTAATTTTGTGAAATTAAACCGAACTTCACAGCTATGCTTATAATAGGAATCGCAGGTGGCACCGGCTCCGGCAAGACCACCGTAGTACGCAAAATCATAGAATCGCTGCCCAAAGATGAGGTGGCCGTCATACCGCAGGACTGTTACTACAACCACAATCCTCACATCCCGCTCGAAGAGCGCCAGAAGATGAACTACGACGAGCCGGCTGCCATCGACTGGAGCCTGCTCACCCGCCAGCTGCGCGAGCTTAAGGCCGGGTGCGCCATCGACATGCCTACCTACGACTTCATCACCTGCTCACGCCAGAAGGAGACTATCCGGGTGGAGCCGCGCGAGGTGGTGGTAGTGGAGGGAATCCTCGTGCTCACCGACCGCGAACTGCGCGACATGATGGACGTAAAGGTATTTGTGGACGCCGACCCCGACGACCGCCTGATCCGTGTCATACACCGCGACTGCATAGAGCGTGGCCGCACGCCTCAGATTGTGATTGACCGCTATCAGTCAGTGCTTAAGCCGATGCATGAGCTGCATATCGAGCCCTCGAAGCGCTACGCCGATCTCATCATCCCGCAGGGAGGCCACAACCGTGTGGCCATCAAGTTGCTGACTGATTATATACGGTCGCTGCTCCCGTCGTTTTATGAAAATAAGTAAGTGACGATGTGGTTGAGATCAAAGAAAAATAAGGCTGATGCCGATGGGGGAGAGGTGCTCCCCGAAGAGATGGCCGAAGTGGGGCGTGAAGATGCCGCAGAGAGCGGCATCGCCCCCGACCTTCGGGTCGAAGTGAGGCAGGAAGATGCAGCAGGACTGACCGAAACGCTTGTTGAGCCGCGACCCGGAGTGCTCCGCACGCGCGACCTCGTGAAGCGCTACGGGCGGCGCACCGTGGCCAATCAGGTCAGCATCGAGGTGACGCAGGGAGAGATCGTGGGTCTGCTGGGTCCTAACGGAGCCGGAAAGACCACCACCTTCTACATGACCACCGGACTGATCACCCCCAATGCCGGAAAAATATACCTCGACGACAAGGATATCACATCCCTCCCCGTCTACCGCCGCGCACAGCTCGGCATCGGGTATCTGGCCCAGGAGGCATCCGTATTCCGCAAACTCTCGGTCGAAGACAACATACGCGCCGTGCTCGAAATGACCGACATGAGCCGGCAGGAACAGCAGGACAAGCTCGAATCCCTCATTGAGGAATTCTCGCTGCAGAAAGTGCGCAAAAACCTCGGCGACCGCCTCTCCGGCGGTGAGCGGCGGCGCACGGAGATTGCCCGATGTCTGGCCATCAACCCGAAATTCATCATGCTCGACGAGCCCTTTGCCGGTGTCGACCCTATCGCGGTTGAAGAGATCCAGTCGGTGGTCTACAAACTCAAGGATAAGAATATCGGAATCCTCATCACCGACCACAACGCTCCCGAGACACTCTCCATCACCGACCGCGCATACCTGCTCTTCGAAGGGCGTATCCTCTTCCAGGGCACATCCGAGGAACTGGCCGAGAACCCCGTGGTGCGAGAGAAATACCTCGGACGCAACTTCATGTTCCGCCGCAAGCGCTTCGACTGAGGCCCGCCTATCCGGCAGGCACCTCCCTCCCGGACAAGAAACACAAAGATGACAACGATAAAATCCCCAACTTCCGCACCGGCTCCTGACACCTCGCGGGCGCTTCGCAGCCTGCTGATACTGGCAGGCGCATTCTTCGTGATGATAATCGTAGCCGGGTCGCTCGGCACATGGCTGGGCGGCTATATGGAGCCGGGCTCCCGCGGATGCTATCTGATGCAATCGGCAGTGCAGGCACTTGTGGCATTCGTGGGCACCGCCCTGGTCACAGCCCGCCTGACATCGCGGCATCCCCTCCGCTTCCTGGGTATGGCCACCCCCTGCACCGTGCGGGCTCTATTCGGAGTGCTCATAGTGTATCTGCTTGGCTTCCCCTTCATCAATCAGCTGATCTACTACAACTCCCTTCTTCATCTGCCCGACTGCATGGCCGGAGCCGAGCAATGGATGCGTGAGATGGAGGAGGCCTCCGCTCGCGTGACGCGCATCGTGCTCTCCGGCCACAGTGTGGCCGACCTGATTACCGGTATCCTCGTGATAGGCGTGCTTACCGGTCTGGGAGAGGAACTCCTCTTCAGGGGCACTATGCAGCGGATCCTCACCCGCGACACGCGCCTCGGCATATGGGCCATATGGATCACGGCAGCCATCTTCTCGGCGGTACACCTGCAGTTCTTCGGATTCTTCCCGCGTCTGCTGCTCGGTGCCTTCTTCGGTTACCTGATCTATTCCACCGGCTCGATATGGCCCGGTGTGTTTGCACATGCCCTCAACAACTCCCTGGTGGTATACTCCGCGTGGAGCGACCCCTCGATGCTCAGCGGCGACATCGACCGGAGCATGGCCGGAGTCAACCCCGATGCAATCACTACCGACACGATAGGGGTGACCCCCGACGGGATCCCATGGATCGCTATCGCAAGCATGGTGGCGCTGATACTGGTATTCAGATTCGGTTACCGTTACTTCTTCTCACCCGTCGCTCCGGCCGACAGACAAGACTGACACATCCTATGGCAAAAGAAATCTCACAGGTAGTGGAATCCCGCAAGATACTGGCCGATATACGCAAAGGCGCATTCGCTCCCGTATATCTGCTGATGGGCGACGAACCCTACTACATCGACCAGATTACAGATGCGCTCGTAAAGCACGTCGTGCCCGAAGACGACCGCGACTTCAACCTCGTCACCCTCTACGGCAAGGATACCGATGTGGTGTCGGTCATAGCCGCCTGCCAGCAGTATCCCTTCATGTCTGACCGCAAGCTCGTGATGCTCAAAGAGGCTCAGACGCTTCAGCAGGCAAAAGTGCAGCTTGAGGAACTGGCCGATTACGTAGCGCATCCCACCGACGGCAATGTGCTCGTAGTGGCCTTCAAAGGCGACAGCCTCAACGGCAACGGACGCCTGATGAAAATGGCTGCCAAGGCAGGAGCCGTGATCTTCAAAAGCCAGCGGCTCTATGACTATCAGCTCGATGAGGTGATACGCAGCTATTGCACCGCCAACCGGCTCGGAATCGACGACAAGGCAATGGAAATGCTCAAGGAATACCTCGGCACATCGCTCTCCAAACTCTTCGGCGAGATAGAAAAGCTCCGTGTGGCCGAAGGGAAGGGGATGGCACGCATCACCCCCGAAATGATCGAGAAGAACATCGGGATGTCGAAAGACTACAACAACTACGAGCTCTGCCATTCGCTTGCCGTGCGCGACTACGACCGCTGCATGCGCATCGTGAAATACTTCGCCTCCAATCCGAAACAGAATCCGGTAGTGGTGACTGTAGGCACGCTTTTCAGTTTCTTCCAGAAACTGTTTATCGGCAACATGACCAAAGACAAGTCGGAAAAGAACCTCATGGCGGTGATGGAATTAAACAAGCCGGTCATATTCCGCAAGGATTACATGCCGGGATTGCGTAACTACACTGCCGGGCAAAGCGCCAGAATAATAAGTATGCTCCGCGAGCTCGACATCAAATCGAAAGGAATCGGGTCGAATCAGAACGAATACGAACTCCTGACAGAGACGATATTCGGCATCTTCGCAGCAAGGTAATCTCTGCGAAAGAGGCGTCATGCGCCCCGCCGGCAGGAGGGGCGCATAAAGGGAAGTCACCGCCGGCTTCAGCAACAGAAACAGAACACTACAGACCATGATAATATACTTCTCAGGCACAGGCAACAGCCGCGCCGTAGCCACGGCACTTGCCGCACTTACATCCGACCGTGTATTCCCGCTGACAGAGCTTCCGCCGGCCGATGCCTCATGGCACGGCGAGAGGCTGATACTCGTATGTCCGGTATATTCGTGGGGGATACCGCCACTTGTGCTTGACTACGTAGGCCGGCTCTCCGCCCCCTTCATCGGGGAGGCCCGCAGACATAGGGTGTGGGTGGTGCTCACATGCGGCGATGAGACCGGGCGTGCCCCCGAAATGATGGAGAAAGCGTTAGCCGGGCGCGGAGTGACACTCTCGGGAATCTGGGATGTGCAGATGCCCAACAACTATGTGCTGCTCCCCGGCTTCGATGTCGATCCCCTGGATGTGGAGCGTAAGAAACTCAGCCGTTACCCCTCCCGGGTCGAAGAGATAGCCCGCTGCATACTTGAGGGGCGCGAGTGCCGCGACTACACTGCCGGGAGCTGGCCGGGGGTAAAGACACGCATGGTCTATCCCCTGTTCCGGCGCATGGGGATAGTGCCCTCGCGCTGGAAGGCCTCGGAGGCGTGCGTGGGGTGCGGCCGATGCCGCGACGTCTGCCCGATGGGCAACGTGACGCTCGATGCCGGGCGTATGCCGGTGTGGGGCGGGCGTTGCGTAAGCTGTCTGGCCTGCTACCACGTGTGTCCGCGCAATGCCGTGGCCTACGGCAAAGCCACACGCGGCAAGGGGCAGTATTTCTATCCGCAGCCGCACGGCGCAGAAAAGCGGCGGTAAGAGCTGACGAAAATCCATGGAAAAAAAAGCATACTACACATACAATCCCGCCACCGACAACTTCGAGCGCGTATACCCCTCGCTCAAGGACAGGCTGCAGCATCTCCTGCGGCTGCTCCTGATGTCGCTCCTCATAGGCGGCACACTTTTCGGCATAGCCTACTTCGGTTTTGCCAACCGCACGGAGCGCGAGCTGCGTGAAGAGAACGTGCGCCTGCGCACGCAATACAACGTGCTCGAACGCCGGCTGAACGCCTCGATGAAGGTGATGGAAAAGATACGCAACCGCGACGACAACTTCTATCGCGTCATGATGCAGATGGATCCCATGACCGTAAGCCGCCGCAATGCCGGATTCGACTACGAACGCAGTTACGCCTCTATGCGCGGCATGACCGACGAGGCCTTGATCGGCACACTGAGCAGTCAGATCGACCTGCTCGACCGTCAGCTGTACTCGCAGAGCCAGTCGTTTGATCAGCTGCGTGCCGCCGCCATAGAGCAGAAAGGGAAACTCGACCATGTGCCCGGCATCCTCCCGCTTGCCCGCGAGGACGCCTCCATATCCTCCGGATTCGGACAGCGCCGCGACCCGATCACCGGGATGCGCAAGCTGCATGACGGCATTGATTTCATGGCCACGATAGGCACACCCGTCTACGCCACGGCAGATGGCGTAGTGGCTACAGCCGGACGCACCGGAGGCTCGGGCAACTGTGTCGAGATAGCCCACGGCTACAACTATCACACCCTCTATGCCCATCTGAGTGAAATACTCGTCGAGGAAGGGGCACAGGTAAAGCGTGGCGAGATAATAGGAAAAGTAGGGAGCAGCGGCAAATCCACAATACCGCACCTTCACTACGAAGTGCGCTTCAAAGGGGAAGCCGAGAATCCCGTGAATTACTTCTACCTCGACCTCAGCCCCGACGAATACGCCGCCATGCTTGAGCAGGCCGAAGATGCCGGGCAGGTGCTCGACTGACCTCTATCGCCACTCCTCCCCGGAGCAGAACCGAGGAGAGGAGAGTAGGGTAGAGTGAAGTAGAGTGAAGTAGAGTGAAGTAGAGTGGAGTGGATGTTACCCTCTCAGCGGCGCTTCTCCAGGGCATCAAGCAGATGCTTCAGCTCGGTGCGTACCTCCACAAGGCGGTCGAGAATCTCCACACGCCGGCTTACGTTCTTGGAGTTGCCGCGCAGCTCCTTGCGCACCGCATCTATCTTCATGCCGCGCGTATGCACCAGAAACTTGATGAGCTTCAGCGTCTCCACCTGCTCCGGGGTATAATACCGGATATTGCCCGAATTGCGCATCGGAGCCACCTGCTGCGGAAATTCCTTCTCCCAATAGCGGAGCGTAGACTGCGGCACCCCCACAAACTCCGAGACCTCCCGGATACGGTAATATACTTTGGATAATTCGTTGTTCATCATTCAATCCCTGCCGCCCAAGCAGCCACGCTGCGGCGATGCATCATACAAAATTAACCAATAACGAAAGGATAGACAAGTATTATTGAGAAATATATGCGGTCAAATCACTCTTTTTTTGTAATTTTGCAGATATTTTTGACCGGTCGCCCCGAAGGGAGAGCAGCATATACTCCCGGTGGCGGCGCCTCATCGACATAAATCAATGATGACAGCTAAAGAGATTCGCGAATCCTTCAAGGATTTCTTCCGGGAGAAAGGGCATCAGATCGTGCCCTCCGCCCCGATGGTGATCAAGGATGATCCCACACTGATGTTTACCAACGCCGGCATGAACCAATTCAAGGATATCATCCTTGGCAACCGTGCCGCAAAGCATAAAAGAGTAGCCGACAGCCAGAAATGCCTGCGCGTGTCGGGCAAGCACAACGACCTCGAAGAGGTGGGCCACGACACTTACCACCACACCATGTTCGAGATGCTCGGCAACTGGTCGTTTGGCGACTACTTCAAGCAGGAAGCCATCGACTGGGCATGGGAATACCTGGTGGATGTGCTTCATCTCCCTGCCGACCGCCTCTACGCCACTGTATTCGAAGGGTACGCACCCGAAGGGCTTGGCCGCGACGACGAGGCAGCCTCCATCTGGGAGAAGCACCTCCCCGCCTCGCATATCATCAACGGCAACCGCCACGACAACTTCTGGGAGATGGGCGACACCGGCCCCTGCGGACCCTGCTCGGAAATCCATATCGACCTGCGCAGCGATGAGGAGCGGGCCAAAACCGACGGCGCCTCCCTCGTAAACAAAGACAACCCGCAGGTGATCGAAATCTGGAACCTCGTGTTCATGCAGTACAACCGCAAGGCCGACGGCTCCCTGGAGCCGCTGCCCGCACGCGTGATCGACACCGGCATGGGATTCGAGCGCCTCTGCATGGCCCTTCAGGGGAAACAGAGCAACTACGACACCGACGTATTCACCCCCTACCTCCGCAAGATCGAAGAGCTTACCGGAAAGAAATACGGTGAAGACCGCAAGGTCGACGTGGCAATGCGTGTGGTAAGCGACCACCTCCGCACCATCGCCTTCTCAATCGCCGACTCCCAACTCCCCTCCAATGCCAAGGCCGGCTACGTGATACGCCGCATCCTGCGCCGAGCAGTGCGCTATGCCTACACATTCCTCGACTGCAAGGAGGCATTCCTCTACCGCCTCGTCGACACCCTCGTAGAGCAGATGGGCGACGCATATCCCGAACTCCCCGCACAGCAGGAACTCATCAAGAAGGTGATAAAAGAGGAAGAAGACTCCTTCCTCCGCACCCTCGACAAGGGTATCGGCCTGCTCGAAGCCGAAATGGCCACCCTTAAGAAAAAGGGTAAGGACACCCTCTCCGGAGTGACAGCCTTCACTCTCTACGACACCTTCGGTTTCCCGCTCGACCTCACCGAACTGATACTGCGCGAAAACGGCCTTTCGCTCGACCAGGCCGGATTCGACGCCGAGATGCAGAAGCAGAAAGAGCGTGCGCGCAACGCCGCATCCGTCGAGGCTACCGACTGGGTAGAGGTGAACCCCGGTGAAGAGGAATTCGTGGGTTACGACACATTCGAGACTCCCACCACCATACTCCGCTACCGCAAGGTGAAGCAGAAAGGCAAGGAATTCTATCAGGTGCTCCTCTCGCGCACACCCTTCTACGCCGAAATGGGCGGCCAGGTAGGCGACAGTGGCGTGCTCATCGATGCCGACGGCAACGAGACAGAAGTATTCGACACCAAGAAAGAAAACAACATAGGTGTGCACCTGACGCGCACCCTCCCGGCCGACCCCTCGGCTCCCCTCACCGCGCGCATCAACCTTGAGGCCCGCAAGGCCACATCGGCCAACCACTCCGCCACCCACCTCCTGCACGCGGCCCTGCGCGAAGTGCTGGGCACGCATGTGGAGCAGAAAGGTTCATACGTATCTCCCACATCGCTGCGCTTCGACTTCTCCCACTTCCAGAAAGTCACCCCCGAAGAGCTGCGCAAAGTGGAGCATATCGTCAACGCCCGCATCCGTGAGGCACGTGCGCTCGAAGAGCGTCGCGAATGCCCCATCGACGAGGCCCGCGCCATGGGCGCCATGGCCCTCTTCGGCGAAAAATACGGCGACAAGGTGCGCGTAGTGAAATTCGGTGACTCCATCGAACTTTGCGGCGGCACACACGTGGCCAACACAGGCAACATCGGCATGGTGCGCATCATCAACGAGAGCTCCATCGCAGCCGGCATACGCCGCATCGAGGCCATCTCAGGCGCCGGGGTAGAGGATATGCTCGACACCCTCCAGGACACCATGCGCACCCTGCAGACAATGCTCGGCAACAACGCCGACGTGAAGCAGGCCGTGCAGAAAGCCATCACCGAAAATGCCGACCTCCACAAGAAAGTCGACGAATTTGTGGAAGAACGCATCAACAACCTCACCCGCGACCTCCTGGCCAAAGCGGATGAAAAGGATGGCGTGCGCCTTGTGACATTCCAGGGTATCATGGCGCCCGAAAGCGTCAAGGCCCTTGCCTTCGCCGTGCGCCGCGAGGCAGGGGAGGGCACCGTATTTGCAGCCGCCACCCGCTTTGCCGACAAACCGCTGCTTACCGTAGCCCTGACCGACGACATGGTGAGCGACACCCGCAACGCCTCCAAGGCAGTGCGCGAGGCCGCCCGTCATATCAAAGGTGGCGGCGGAGGCCAGCCCTTCTTCGCCCAGGCAGGCGGCAAGGATGCCTCCGGACTTGAAGCTGCCATGCAGGCCCTCGTGGCCCAGCTTGGCTGATACCGGCAGGGTGGGGCGCTCAGAGTCCGGCATAACCGGTCCGGCGTGGCAATGCTCCCCTTCTGACAAAGGTAAAACCTACATACGAACCATATATTATCCAGCCCGGAGAGGATCCCCCTCTCCGGGCTGTCGGTCTTTTCAGACCATGCGGTGACATCCCTTGCGCGAAAGGGGGGCATAAGGGGTAGAAAGGGGTGTAAGAGAGTTAACAATTTTTTAGTAACTGGCATGAGTTAAAAGAGCTTTAAAAATTGCACGGATAGAAAAAAATCTCTAAATTTGCACGCTTTCTGCACAGATACAACGGGAGCGTGCAGGCGCGTGTGCGCCAAGCCCCTTCCGAAGAATCCGGATCAGCCGTGACCGGATCAGTGGCTGTGCTGCTACATCTCTGACAGTCAGACGCTAACGACGACAGTAATCGCGCGTCTGGAATTGCACGAACACGTTTTACATAATATAAATACATCAACAGCTAAAATTAACATCAAAGACATGTTCAGACATCTCTCAAAAGGGCTAATTTTATCGCTGCTTACTTGTGCCGCCGCACCCGCCTGGTCAGCCGTGGTGAGTGTGGATGCCGCAAAGCAACTGGCTGCCGACTTCCTCTCGGCCGACAGTAATGATGATTTAGCCTCGGGCAACGCCCTGGACCTCGTCTACACGGCAGGTACGTCGGCCAGACCGTACTATTATGTATTCAATGAGCACTCCGGGAAGGGGTACGTCATTGTCTCGGCCGACGACACCACAGCGCCGATCCTCGGTTATTCTACCGAAGGGCGCTACGATGCCGCATCACTTCCTCCGGCAATGCAGTGGATGCTTGCCGGCCTTGAGAACGAAATCAAGGCAGCACCGCAGCTGAAGGTATCCTACAACGCGGCCCAGCGCCGCAACATGGTGCGCCGCACGGCGCGCACCGGCGAGCGCATCCTTCTTTCCACCGCAGCATGGAGTCAGGAAGCCCCCTTCAACGCCGCCATCCCCGGCGGCCGCCTTGTGGGTTGTGTCGGCACGGCCATGTCGATCATCATGAAATACCATGAGTTCCCGGCACACGGCACAGGCAGCTACAACGGCGTCAGCTACGATGTAGACTACGACTGGGCCAACATGCGCACCGACAACTACCGCTACGGCTACTCAGCCGCCGAGGCAGAGGCCGTATCGACACTGATGTACCATGCAGCGAGCAGTATCGACACCCAGTTCGGTCTGTCGGGTTCAAGCGCCTATGAGGTGCGTGTGCCCGGTGCGCTCTCCAACTACTTCGGTTATGATCCCGGCGTCACCTACCGCAAGCGTTCCGAATTCTCCACGCAGGCGGCTTTCGATGCCATCGTCATAGAAGAGATAAAGAACCGTCGCCCGGTGCTGTACTGCGGTCAGGACGTGACCGTGGGACACGCCTTCGTGGTCGACGGCTACGATCCCGTCACCGGTATGCTTCATATCAACTGGGGCTGGGCCGGAGCCGATGGCAACAACAACGGCGGCTGGTATGCCAGCACGGCGCTCAACCCGACCGTGAGCCAGTCGCATACGTTCAACAACCTCACCACCATCATCTACAACATCAAGCCCGGCACAGGCAGCATCTCCGCATGGTCGCCCATCCGCCTTACTTCGGAAGGCGGTCAGGTGGGTATCGGCAGCGACATGACGCAGCTCGCACCCGGCAAGACGTTCACGGTGCGTGTAGGTGCGCTTAAGAACGTGGGCTACGACCGCTTCAGCGGCAAGGTGGCCGTGGCGCTTTACAGCGCCGCAGGCGACTTCAAGACCCTTCTCAGCGGGCAGCAGAACCTCTCGCTCAACTCAGTCGACCTCCTGGCATACGCCGACTTCTACAACTGTCAGCTCCCCGCCGGTATCGATGTGGAGGAGGGCGACATGGTGCGTATAGCCACATCTGCCGATGCGGGCACCACATGGCTTCCCGTCGCAGGCGAACTGCTCACCACCAACGAGATAGCCGCCTCACGCACCAATGCCGAGACATTCGCCATCAACTTCCCCGCGCCCGTATCGGGTGCCACATGGAAGGGTGAGGCATCCGTCATCAAGGGGTGGAACTACAGCTTCTCCGTCACCCCCGACGACGCACAGGAAGATGTGATCACCGTCAAGGCCAACGGCGTGCTCCTCACTCCGGCTGCCAACAGCTACAACTACTCGATTTCCAATGTGCGCGAAGATCAGGAAATCGCCATCCTCGTGCAGAAGGCATCCGAAGTAAAGGCCAAGCGCAGCATCTGGGTTGAGGAACCCGGCACACTCTCCACCCTTATCCCCTCGGCAGAGACAGGCTCAATCACCGAACTGACCCTCTTCGGCCAGATCGATGCCACCGACTTCGAATACATGCGCAAGGAGATGAACCTGCAGCGCCTCGACATATCCGCCTGCTACATCGCAGCCAACGGATCCGACCAGGCCTACGCCATCCCGCGCTCGGCATTCGAGGGTAAGAGCAGCCTCAAGGAGGTGATACTCCCCAACAACATCACCCGCATCAACAACGCAGCCTTCAAGGCCAGCGGCATCACGTCAATCACCATCCCGGCCAGTGTGAGCACGTATGAATACAACGTGTTCCTCAGCTGCGGCGCCCTGCGCGACGTGTGGGTAGGACGCGAAAAGGCGGAGTTCATCAACTGGTGTGTCTTCACAGGCGCACGCACTGACCTGATGACACTGCACGTGCCCAACCAGAATGCCGTCAACAATTACAGCGCCAAAGAATACTGGAAGGACATCAAGAACATCGTAATCGACCCGATACCGGCAGTGACCGATGTGGCATTCGCCGTGATGGAGGATGCCGAAGTGATGTATGATTCCAAGACAGAGCCCGGCCGCTATGAGAAGGGCACACAGGTGGTGTTCACAGCCAAGCATATCGCCGAGAACGACAACCGCATGGCCGTATACGCCAACTCCACCCCCCTCACACCCGACGCACAGGGCAACTACAGCGTGACACTTAACAGCAACACCATCCTGCACTTCGACCTCATCAAGCCGCAGGAAGTGGCAGCTTATGATTCACCCTGGCAGCTGACCGACACCGGCGGCACCGTGGGTCTGCTCACAGATGCAGTCAACGTAATCCCCGGCATCACGTTCACTATCCGTGCCAACGCCTTCAAGGTGCCGTCAGACGCCACAGTGATGTACTGGGCGGCAGTGCTGACCGACTCCGAGGGTCGCATCAAGGAATTCATCTCACCCATCAGCGTATGGGGAGGCATGCAGGGCGACGGACTTAAGATGAACGTCAACTGCTGCGTCAAAGAATCGAATGTGCGCGAAGGCAACTATATCCGTCTCGCCACATCCTACAATATGAAATCATGGGCACTCGTGGCCGGAAGCAATCCCGATGTAGTCGACCGTCTGCCGGCTCTCAACAACCAGACACCGGTATACAACATCAACTTCCCCGAGCTTGAGACAGCCAACGTAAGCGGCGTCGTGGCTACCGCCGTACGCGGCCGCGACATCACCATCAAGGTGACACCGAAGAACGCGTCGCACATGATTGACGCCGTGGTCAACGGCGACACCATCGCCACAGCGGCCAAATCCTTCAGCTACTCCTTCATCGCCAAGCAGGATATGGACTTCGACATCAAGGTCTATCCGCCGGTATCGCTGACCGAGGCCACCATCGTACTCGGCGAGGGCGAACACCTCTATTATTACGGTAACGAGGGTGTCAAGGACTGGGGCATAATCAACTATGCTACAGCACAGAAATACACGGGTATCAAGAAACTTACAATCAAAGGACAGCTTGATTACTACGATTTCAATCTCTTCCGCGAAAATGCCGAAGTCGCAGAGTCCATACAGTATCTTGACCTCTCGGAAGTGACGATAGTACATCCGCGTGACGAGGAGTCCGGGCTGGATAATGTATTCCCGCGAAATGCATTCTGCAGCGAAAATCAGGGTGCCTTTAGCGGACTTATTGAAATCAAACTCCCTGCTACAGTGCAGAAATTCGATGACTATTGCTTTAAGGGATGTAAATTCCTTAAGGAGGTAACTCTGCCCTCAAGCCTCTATTATGGAGTAGATGCTCCAATGCTTACGAGGCCGACAAGCATCATGTTCCAGGGAGGTCTTGGTTTAAACTGTTTTAGCGGATGTACATCCCTCACTACAATCCATCTTCCTTGTGTGCCGGGGCCTAACGGTCTGGTACATCATATGGATTATACTTCATATGCTCCGAACAATCTTGGTCTTGCAGATTGTTCAAAGGTGACTGTAGTTGTACCTGCAGAGTATCTTGAAGTTTATAAAACACCCCATTCCGGTAACGGTTATTTCGAAAGCGGATGGAACAACGGTTGGGTGCTCAATAACTTCAACATCGTAGGTGAATATCCCGTATACTCACTTAACTATGACACTTCGCGCTGCTTCGTTGCTGACAAGGAGTTTGACGAGGACAACGCCGCATCGTTCCTTAAGGATAACGTGGCTCTTGAAAGCATCTTGCTCAATGACATGCTCTATGTGGGTGTGCTCTCCAATAAGGAGGGTCGTCCGGAGGGTACGGATGAGTACCGCGAGGGTGTCAACGTACGTGTCTACGACAATGGCCGTCTGCTCCCCGAGGAGGCAGTAAGCGCCGACGGTGCCGTAAGCCTTACTTACTGGAACCCCAACCAACATGCCGACCTTTCGGGCAACCATGAGATCGAAGTGGTATATCTCTATGATGTGCTCTTCAACTGTATCTCCGACCAGTTCACAGTGCTCCCCGAAATCCGCAACGACGAGGAGGAGAACGGTGAGACTGCCCGCTACTTCGAGGTGCTCGATTCGAGCAATGCCGCAGCTCCGGTACTGAAGAACGTAGGTGAGGATACCGCCGTGCGTTTCGCAATCGGATTCTCTACCGACAACCATGACCTGACCCCCCGCGTCAAAGTGGGCGACCAGGTGCTTGAAGCCGATGAAGAGGGTTACTACACCGTCAACATCGAGGATGCCGACGTGACAGTGGAGATTTATGCAATCCCGTCCAACGGCGCTACCCTGACCACCGAAGAGATCGTATCTGTCAACACTGCCGAGGCAGCCGACGTGACTACCCTCTCTCTCCAGGGTGAGATCGACAGCGAGACACTGGCCATCGTGGTCAACGGTTTCGAATCACTCGAATCGCTCGATCTCTCCGACATGCAGAGTGAGATCCCGGCCAACGCCTTCGAGGGCAAGTCTACACTGAAAGTAGTGGTGCTCCCCGAGGTAGACGCCATCCTCCCCAACACGTTCAAGGACTGTGAGAATCTTACCACAGTGACCGTCCCCGAGTCTGTAACCATGGTAGGCGAGGGCGCCTTCAG
Organism: uncultured Porphyromonadaceae bacterium; assembly: GCA_947176605.1. Classification (GTDB taxonomy): domain Bacteria; phylum Bacteroidota; class Bacteroidia; order Bacteroidales; family Muribaculaceae; genus Lepagella. The sequence continues at coordinate 11,265 of CAMWRH010000031.1, read as the reverse complement.
CGGCTGCTCATCGCTTGAGACCATCACACTGACCGGCATCGACGCCATGGGCGCAGGCGCCTTCAGCGGTTGCGACAACCTGACATCGATCACTCTCAACCCGGCCTCTTCGGCTGCTCCCGCCGCAGCTCCCATCCGTGCCAAGGCTCCGCGCATCACAGGCTTTGACGAGGCTGCCTTCGACGGACTCAACCCCAACTGCTTCATCATCCTCGGCGAGGGTGTGGCAATGCCCGCATCCGTAGCCGGCAACTATCTGACTACCCGCGTAGGCGAAATCGAGGATATCGACAGCGATGGAGGCATCTCCACCCGTCAGGGCCGAATCTACGAATCGGCAGGCGACATAGCGCTGACAGCCGGTTATCCGCTGGCAGTAGCCAATAAGTTCAGCATGATCGACGGCGACCGCATCAGCTGCACAGTCAACGTGCCCGCCGCATCCGAAGGGTGGACGGCACTTGTAGTACCCTTCGACGTGGAGAGCGTGACAGCCGATGGCGAAGAGCTCGTAGCCAAGACATCGGCCGACCAGGAATCCGCTACAGCCGACTACATGGTGGCCTCTCTGATGGAGGGCGACCGTGAGATCGCGCTGCGAGCCGGAGTGGCAGCCAACGTGCCCTCACTCATCAAGCAGACCAAGAGCAAAGAGGCCCGCGACATTACCTTCTCCGCTTCTGACGTGACAGTGGCCGCCACAGCCGCCACAGTAGCTGTAAGCGGTGCCGATTACGACCTGACTGCAAGCTACCGCACCGCGAAGATTCCCGCCGAGACCACATACGTGCTCAACGAGGCAGGCACTGCATTCGAGGCTCTTGAATCCGACAGTGAGGATGCTGCAGCTACCACAGAGGTGGCACCCTTCGAGGTGTACGCCGTAGGCGCAGCCGGGCAGGGCACGATCCTTATCGGTGTGGCCGGCGACGACATCGTGACCGGAGTGGATACCGTAGCGCTTCCCGAAGGTATGAAGGTAGCAGCCGAGAACGGCCAGCTCGTAATCTACGTTGATGAGGCCAAGACCACGGCCATCTACTCGGCCGACGGTCGCATGGTAGGCACAATCACACTTAATCCCGGCCGCAACGTAGTGACCGGCCTTGCAGGCGGCATCTACATTGTAGAGGGAGTGAAGATAGTGCTCTGATGCAATAATCCCATCCTGCGCCGCATGGCGCAGGATGACATAGAATAGCGAATAGGGCTGCGGACGAATCCGCAGCCCTATTCTATTTATTATGCAAATCCCGGATTCTGAAGTGATGTGATTCTTCGTGTCGTCACGTCAGAAGGTATTCCTCACTCCGTAAGAAAGTGTTTATTCGGAATCAGAAAGAGAAGTGGAGAGATACGCGCCAGCCGCCGCGTGTGGCATTCGGGAGGTCGCGGTAGGTGAGACGCCATATATAGTCGAAACGCAGGCAGGTGAGAATATTGTCGATACCTACGCCTAACTCCATATAAGGTTTGCGCCCCAGACGCTGCACCTCGGCATCTTCCGGGAAGCGGAAGAGAGACGGATCCTTGGCCGGATCGTTCTTGGCCGTCAGCCCGCCCATCAGCCCCTTGAACGTGACGACTTCACGCAGTTTCAGCCGATTGACGAGAGGAATCTGATTGAAGAGCAGGCCGTTGGCGAAATAGCTGAGGTCGAGCGCTCCGTAGTGGTCGAGCGGGAACTCCATGGGGTTCATAAGTGAGTAGGATTCCGGCTGGATGGTGAACGATAGGTTGGCGCTTGGCCACATCAGCGCCGGATACTGCACGCGACTCCATATCAGCCCACCCTTCAGCACCGCATCACAGTAGCCGAAGGCGGAGAACCATATCCGCTTCGACAGGCTCAGTTCGGTCTTGTTGAGATTGAATGCCGAGCCGAGCATCCCCTTTGGCACCACTTCATGCGTCAGCCGGATTATGGGGGCATCGCGGTTGACCGGGTAGCGGTGGCTGCGGGTCTGTATGAACTTTTCCCCCGGCGCGTAGCGGAGCTCGATAAGGAATCCGGCCAAAGTGTAGCGCTGGCGGTGAAGCCCGTAACCATCGGTGAAAGGGAGCCACGGAGTGGCGTCGTAGACGCGGTGGCGGAAGGAAGCCACAAACGAGAAGTTGGACGGGAGTTCAAGCTGATATGTCACTCCCGCTTCACGCCGATAGAGCGACAGATACGACCCTTTGCGCTTAAGCGACAGGAAGATGTTGTCGGAATTGGTATAATAATAATGCTGCCCGATATTGTCGAGGTCATAGTTGTAGTGCAGCCGGATGGAATTTACCGGAAATTCGCGTGAATGCTGCTCCTTGGGGATGAGGGAATATTCGAGTTCGGCATTGTACTTGAATTTCCGGTCGCGGCATCCGTAGGCGAGGTATCCTCGGGCAAACCAGTGGCGAGAGAGGGCAGCCGTGGTGAGTCCGCCGGCACGGAATCGCATCCCCTCGATCGAATTGTAGGACATAAGGGTATTGATCGGGCCGAGGTCAACCTTCGAATTACGCGAAGTGGCCACATATCCGTTGACAAGGATCTTCAGGATTTTCTCACCCCAGTAGACGGCCGGATACTTTCGCAGCCTGCTCATCATCGACCCCATGCCACCTTCGGCCTGCGAGAGGGGGGTGAGGCGGAATTCATCCCATTTGTCCCAGGGCTCGAGATTGTCGTTCTCATATACGATGTAAGAGTTGGCATCGTAGAGGAAATTATGCAGTGAGCGGTCGGGGGAGAATTGCGGCGGAGAGAACTGCGTGAAGCGTCGGGCATAGAAAGTGTCAGTGCCGGGCATGAGGGTAAGTTCGAGCGATATGTCGTCAGACTGCAGATGGCGTTTGCCGTACTGATCCTTGATGTAGGTCTGGGTGATGTACACGTTGTCGACATAATTGAGATTGATTACGCGTGGCACCCTCATTTCGACGCGCCGGATAAAATGGGCCGGATCATCAGCCTCCACCCATAGCCGGCCATTGAATCCGAACATTTCCGGGGAGCTCGGGGCGAATACCAGTTCGAGATACGGCTTCCCGTCCATTACGACAGTATCGTTGAGCGAATAGCGGTAGAAATTGTCGGCCAGCGAACTGATCGGCGACACGAAGCGCTGCTGCACGAGCGTGATGTCGTCTTTATAGATATCGATATTTGCCAGAAGGTCGTTGAGGACGGTATTGATGTTCTTTTGGTCAAACTCGTCGTCGATGCCGGCGTTGCGCTGACCGCGTATAAGCAGCTTGTCCTTCAGGAAATTGAGTGAATGCAGGCGTGTGCCGGCAGTCTCATGCAGCGACAGCAGCAGCACCGGCTGCCCGGTATGAGCCGCCGTATCCACATACTCGTCGAGAAACTTCAGCCGTTCCTTCCCCCTGAAGCGGGAAGCATCCGTATTATTGAGCCCCAGCACGACCTTATTATAGAAATCCTCGGAGTATTCGGGTAGGATACGCGGGTCGGCAATGTCTTTTGACTCGCGTATGCGCTTCATCAGCTCATAGGCGGGATTGTTCTTCCTGGAGTATTTCCCTCTTGAGGCCGTCACTTCCACTCCGTTGAGATCGATATATCTTATCACCTCGAGATCTTCCGCTTCGGCGGGGCCGGCGATGGAGTCGGTCAAGGTTGAGACCGGAGCCGGAGATGCGGTGGCGGCGGAAACAGGTGGAATGGAGTCGTTGACATGCGGAAAGGCAAATGCAAGAGATGCCGGGGTGCAGATCATCAGAGAGCATCCGATAGCCCGCGCCCACCCACGCCGGCGGATAGAAGCAGCTATGGCAGCGGTTGTAGATATTTCGTGTAGGAGTAATTTCACTTCCGTGGCTGGATTTCGAATGAAAAACAGCTGCAAAATTAGCTAAATCGGGGAAGATTTCCTAACTTTACGAGGTAAAATGAGCATATCAATCTGAACAATGGCAAAATACGAAAGAGAGCGGAAATTCCTTCTTGATGAAGGGAAATGCGCCGGATGGCGCTCGATGGCCGAGGGGCATGTGAATATGAAGCAGGGGTATCTTAGCCGCCGTAAGGAGTCGACGGTAAGGGTGCGTATATCCGGCGACCGCGCATGGCTTACGGTAAAGGGTATAACTTGCGGCGACACGCGTGAAGAGTATGAATACGGGATACCGGTGGCCGACGCATCCCGCATGATGGAGATGTGCGAGGGGCGGATACTGGAGAAGGAGCGCTGGTATGTGCGGTGGGGAGGACTGACGTGGGAGGTTGATGTCTTTGGTGGCCACAATTCAGGGCTGGCCGTGTGTGAGGTGGAGCTCCCGTTGGATTTTACCGGAGAATTGGATCTGCCTCCGTTTGCGGGAGAAGAGGTGACGGGTGATGAACGCTATTACAATTCGGCGCTTGCCTGATGTAAAGATACATCCCTGCGGTAAAAGATACATGCCTGCGGTAAAAAAGAAAGGGAGTCTCGCATCTGAGACTCCCTTGGGGATATACTGACATTAGTAACTTTTATAACATGAGAATCCTTCGTAAAGGGTGTTGAAGCGTGATGTCGCCATATGAGAATACCACATAAAGATACAATTACACATAAAGACTAAACATAAAAACAAAGACTATACATATAAAAGTGTCAGTGATAAAATCATGACTGTAGTATAGTAGCGTCTTAAGCCTGATAATCGGCCAGTTCGCTGCGCAGACGCTTGCGCGCGAAGAATATGCGGCTCTTCACGGTGCCGAGCGGAAGACCGAGTTTGTCGGCGATTTCGTGATACTTGTAGCCGGCCACATACATGTTGAACGGCACACGGTATTCTTCCGAGAAACTGTTGAGCGCCTGGCTGATTTCCTTGACGGCGTAGGAGCCTTCCGGAGTGGTCAGGCCGCTATCCTGCGAGATATTGAGGTGATAGAGGTCGTCGGTCTTATCGACCACGGTAGCCTGGCGCACTGTCTGACGGTAATTGTTGATGAAGATGTTGCGCATGATGGTGAAGATCCAACCCTTGAAGTTGGTATTGTCCACATACTTGTCTTCATTGTCGAGCGCTTTGAGAGTTGTGTCCTGAAGCAGATCCTGGGCTGCCTCGCGGTTGGAGGTAAGTTGATAGGCGAAATTGAGCAGATTACTCTGCAGGCCTACCAGTCGGGATTTAAAAGAATCGTTGGATTTCATGTTATTGTCGTGTTATCAGTTAGTATTGATTCCAGCTGGCGGAGACTATAGTAGGTAGAATCCTTGACACCCGGGAGGAACCAATCCCTAATTGGCGTCAGTAATAAAACATCTGTGCGGGGGAATAGTTACGGATTTTTTTCTTAAATTTGTAAAAAAGTTAGTGATTTCTATTGAAAATTAGTTAATGATACGGAGGAATTGTCTGATTGACAGGTGATTGACTTCGTTAGCAATACAGCTCTATATGAGATTTGATGATTATTTCGAGAGCGATGACCTTCTCGACGCTCTCTGGGACATGCACTTCGACGAGATGACTCCGATCCAGGAGCAGGCCATACCGCAGGTGCTCGACGGGCGCGACCTCCTTGCATGCGCGCAGACGGGTACCGGAAAGACGGCTGCATATCTGCTCCCTGTGATCGACCTTATATGCACCGGTAATTATCCGGAACATCGTGTGAACTGTGTCATCATGGCTCCCACGCGCGAACTGGCCCAGCAGATCGACCGCCAGATGCAGGGATTCTCGTATTTCCTGCCTATCAGTTCGCTGCCGATCTACGGCGGCACCGACGGACATACCTACGAGCAGCAGCGCCGCGGCCTGAAGATGGGGGCCGACGTGGTGATAGCCACTCCGGGGCGCCTGATAGCGCATCTGCAGATGGGATCGGTGGATCTGTCGGAAGTATCGTTCTTTATCCTCGACGAGGCCGACCGCATGCTCGACATGGGCTTCTATGACGACATCATGAACATAGCCAGCCACATGCCCAAAGAGCGGCAGACCCTTCTCTTCTCGGCCACGATGCCTCCGAAAATACAGCAGCTTGCCAAATCGATACTGCGCGACCCGGCCGAAATAAAGCTCGCCGTATCGAAGCCCGCCGACAAGATCGAGCAGGTGGCATATCTGTGTGCCGAGAGTGCCAAGGAGGGTGTGCTGCGTCATGTATTGTCGGAGGGCGACTACAAGAGGGTCATCGTATTCTCTTCGTCAAAACTGAAAGTGAAGCAGCTCGCGCGCCAGATACGCATCAAAGGGCTCTCGATAGGAGAGATGCACTCCGACCTCGACCAGACGAAGCGTGAGGACGTGATGCTCGATTTCAAATCCGGAAAGATCAATGTGCTGATTGCCACCGACATCGTGGCGCGTGGCATCGATATCGACGATATCGAACTGGTGGTGAATTACGACGTGCCGCGCGAGGGTGAGGATTATGTGCACCGCGTAGGCCGCACGGCGCGTGCCGACCGCGACGGACGGGCCGTGACACTCGTATCCGACCGCGACCGCCGCAGCTTCCAGCAGATAGAGCGTCTGCTGGGGCAGAAAGTGAAGCGTGGCGAGATGCCGGCCGGTCTTCAGGACATGGCTCTCCCCGAGCTCCCCGAGCGTGGCACCGGCAAGCCCCGTAACACCCAGCCAAAGGGGCGTGGTGGCAAAGCCCCCGGAAAGCCCGGCGATGCAAAGGGTGGCCGCCGGCAGAAACCCCGCAATCCGCAGCATCAGCCGCAGAATCAGCGAGATGCCGTTGGTGCGCAGCAGCAGTCGGGAGATGGGCAGGAGAAGAAGCGGCGCAGCCGTCGCTGGCATAAAAAGCCCCGTGCCACTTCCTCATCCGAGGCTCAGACACAACAGCCGAAAGACTGATATGAATACAGCACATAAATCAGCCCCCGCTACGGATTCTTCCGGGCGGGGGCTGAATGTGTATGTACGTGTATGTATTCCCCCTTGGGCTAAAGGATTGCTGCCGGAGGGGCGGGGGAAAGCACCTTACGCTCAGGCGGGGAGCAGAGCGCGGTCGAGCACTTCGGCTATCGACTCCACGAAAGTGAAAGTAAGCCCCTCCACATATCTTTCGGCGATTTCAAGGATATCCTTCTCATTGTCGCGGCAGAGGATTATCTCGGTGATGCCGGCACGCTTGGCGGCAATGATCTTCTCCTTAATGCCACCTACCGGGAGCACCTTGCCGCGCAGCGTGATTTCGCCGGTCATGGCGAGTTTCTGACGCACCTTGCGTCCGGTGAGCGCCGAGGCGATGGCCGTGGTCATCGTGATTCCGGCCGAAGGGCCGTCTTTCGGAATGGCACCTTCCGGCACGTGGATATGCACATCTACCTTGTCGATGGCATCCGGCTCCAGTCCGAGCATGGCGGTATGTGCCTTGAGATACTGCAGGGCCAGCGTGGCCGACTCCTTCATCACGTCGCCGAGATTGCCGGTAAGCGAGAGCTTCCCTTTGCCCGGAGTGACCGAAGCCTCGATAAAGAGAATCTCACCCCCGACAGAAGTCCAGGCAAGCCCCGTCACGACACCGGGCACATTATTCGATTCATACTGGTCAGGATTGAACTCCGTCTTGCCGAGCAGCGAGGTAATGAGGTCGCGGGTGATCAGACGTGGATATTCTGCGCCGCGCACCTTCATGACCGCCAGTTTGCGGAGCACTTTGGCAATCATCTTCTCCAGGCGGCGCACGCCGGATTCGCGGGTATAATAATCCGTAAGATAGACCAGAGCCTCCTTCTCAAAGGCTATTTCACCCTCATCGAATCCATTGGCCTTAAGCTCCTTCGGCACGAGATGGCGGATAGCTATCTCCACCTTTTCGGCAGTGATGTATCCCGGGATAGCGATGATCTCCATGCGGTCGAGCAGCGGAGCCGAAATAGTGTCGAGCGAATTGGCCGTGGCTATGAAAAGTATGTTGCTCAGATCGTAGTCGGCATCGAGGTAATTGTCGTGGAATGTGGCGTTCTGCTCCGGGTCGAGCACTTCGAGCAGGGCCGTAGAGGGGTCGCCCTTGAAATCCTTGCCTATTTTATCAATCTCATCGAGCACCATCACCGGATTCGACGTCTTCGTCTTGATCAGCGCATTGATGATGCGTCCGGGCATGGCTCCGATATATGTGCGGCGATGTCCCCGGATTTCAGCCTCATCGTGCATGCCGCCGAAAGATACGCGGGCATATTCCCGCTCCATCGCTTCGGCTATCGAACGCCCGAGCGACGTCTTGCCCACCCCCGGAGGGCCTACGAGGCAAAGGATCGGAGCCTTGTTGTCGGAACGCAGCTTGGCCACGGCCATCTGCTCCAGGATGCGCTCCTTCACCTTTTCAAGCCCGAAATGGTCGCGGTCGAGCGTCACTGCGATACGGTCGAAATCGAAATCAGTGTCGGAATATTCCTCCCAGGGGAGCGAGAGGAAATTGTCGAGATACGTAGACTGAATGCTGTAGTCTGGGGTATTGGCAGGGAATCGCTGCAACTTGCGCAGTTCGCGTTCGAAATGCTTGCGGGTGGCATCATTCCAGTGCTTTTCGGAGGCGCGGCGGCGGAACTCATCGGCATCGTTAAGGTCATTGTCGCCCAGTTCGTCGCGGATTACGGCCATCTCCTGATGCAGGAAATTCTCGCGGTTGATGTCGGCCATATCCTGCTCGACCTTCCGGCGTATGTCAGACTTGAAAATGGTGTATTTCTCAGTCTTGATCAGCTCCTTGAGATAGTCGGCAAGCATGTCGGAGAGAAGCGGTTTCTCCATTATCCTGACCTTCTCCCACGTCTTGACCGGGGCAGAGAAGAGAGCGTAGAAGAAAGATGCGAGAGGGGAGTACTGGTTCATGATGCTCTCCATCGACGGCAGCGACGTGTTATTGGTCAGCTGGCTGAGCCGGTCGTAGACTTCCTGGATTTCGCGCAGGTATGCCATACCCTCATCCATTTCTACATTGAAATCGATAGGATACGGAGTGACTGTGGCAAATTCCCGGTCGTCGCGGGAATGAATCAGTTTCTTGAGTTTTACCCTCGGGCCGCCATAGAAAAGCATGAGATTCATCTCTTCCCCTTCGTGTGCGTTAGGGGATGGCTCCATCTTGACGATATACCCCATGATTCCTACCTCCGAGAACTCCTCGAGCGATATGGGGGCGTCATCGGGGAGTTCGCAACGGTAACCCGAGGCGGGATCCTTGGGAAAGATTATGACCACCGGGGCCTTTTTCTGTATAAGATCCTCCACCAGTGGAAGCAATTCCGTATCATAAAGCGGGAGCTGCTGGTGAATATCGGGCACAGCGACTGATTCGGTCACGGGCAGCACAGCCACCTTCTTCATTTGGGCGGCTGTAAAATTAATTGAGTTGTCGTGGATAGCGCCGAAATCCTGTCGGTCGGCCATTTCTACGATTGAATCTACATTCTGCTCTTCCAGCAACTTTTTCAGCATTTCGATTTCATCGGGTAAGCCGGAGTCTTTTTTTTTCTTCATGCGGATTGTTATGGATTGAAGTGAGGAGAGAGCGAGGGTGGGAGAGAAAAATGCGGAGGAGGGGGCGAAAAACATTTTCAGCCCCAAACAAGTGCAAAGTTAGCGATTTTTCTTTATATTTGCAGCACAATAGGATAACGGAGTAATACAGGCATATCCGTATTACTCCGCAAAACATGGGGCTTCATCGGTCATGCCCCGCCGACATCATGTTTTTTTTCAAGACATCAAGACATAAGGCATATGGCAAGAAAAGAGAAAGAACGCATATTCCGCATGAAGCGCTTTGAAGTGAACCACTCGCGGAGTGCCAACAAGGTGGGAGTCGATGGGGTGATGATAGGAGCCTGGGCCACCGTGAGCGGAAGCGAGCACCGTATTCTGGACGCCGGCTGCGGTTGCGGGCTGATAGCCCTGATGCTTGCCCAGCGTAATGCCGCCGCCGGAGGAGTGGCGCTTGTGGAGGGTATCGACATAGAGCCGGGAGCCGTAGAAGAGGCCTCGGAAAATTTCAGCAGGTCGGAATGGCACGACAGGTTAGCTGCCGCCGCGACCGACTTCTCCACCATCGCAGAGTCAGGAGCGGCACCCCGTTATGACCTGATTGTATCCAATCCCCCTTTCTTTCATGCCGGAGCCGACAATACATGCTCTGACCGGATGCTGGCGCGACATGCAGGGGCGCTTTCGCCCGAAACGCTCATTGGCGAGGCAAGGCGTCTGCTTAAACCCGGCGGACGTCTTGCATATATCGCGCAGGCTTCGGATGAGTGCGCGTTGCGGCAGTATGGCGAAAGCTGCGGGCTCCGGCTCAGCCGGCTGACACTGGTGAGGGGGAATCCGCAGGCTTCTCCGAAGCGGGTCATGATGGAGTGGCTCAATGCCGATGGCACGATAGAGGGGGGAACTGCGCGATATGCGGAGCGCAGGGTAGATGAAACCGAAATCACGATCGAATACACCCCCGGCGACTACACCCCCGAATATATCGCCCTTTGCCGCGATTTTTACCTCCGGATGTGAGACACGCCGCTCCATATCCGTATGACGGAGAGCACGGCGTGAGAGTACCCGATGGCATTGGTCATGGAATCCGTGTCGTTGACATTTTTTAGGGGAGGTGGTCTTAAACCATTGCAATACCGACGTGTCATAAGAGTAGATAAGTCGTTGTAGAACAACTTATGTATGGAATTTTCGTTATATTTGTAAGATGAAAGCGGTGTCAGCATAATCATGCCGGTGTAAGGGGCACAAGGCTTCTGACCGGGCACTGCCGGCACGGCAGGAAAATAAGTCACCGCATGTCACCTAAAAAATGAATGGAGTTATGAGACACTATCTACTTTTGGCCTCGATGCTTCTTGCAGCCTCGACACCGATGTGGGGGCAGATAGAAGATGATATCTACTACAACCCTAAGAAGGCGGAAAAAGAGGCAGCCATCGAAAGGGTAAGCCGCAACTACATACCCGACTTTCAGGATATGGACGTCGACGACTACAATCTGCGCGGCCAGTACTATGCGTCTCCGGTGGATACGATCGGTATGCGTGCGGAGACCGACCAGGATTTCGTCTATACCACCCAGATACAGAAATATTACAATCCCACAATCGTACTCGACAACGTAGACCTCCTTGTCGATGTGCTTGCCAACTCATACGGCAACGTCAATGTGGAGTTCAACGTCAACGGCATCCCGTCGTTTGGCCCCTACGTGAGCTATCTTCCCACGGCATGGGGCAACTGGTACTTCTGGGACTCGCCCGGATGGTCGTTGTCATGGGCATGGAACGGCCCCTGGGGCTCACCCTGGTGGAG
>CAMWRH010000030.1 GCA_947176605.1 uncultured Porphyromonadaceae bacterium | reverse complement strand
GCCATCCAACTCTTGACCTTGAATTTGATTAACATTTTTTAAGAGACACTAGTGTATAGACGATTACCTTGCAGTTGTCAATACTGTAGATCAATCGGTTGCCTTTATCGATTTCCCGACTCCAATAACCCGAATAATTTCCTTTGAGCTGTTCCACATGTCCGGTACCGGTGGTGGGATGCTGCGTCAGTTCTTCAAATAGGCCTGCTATCTTCTTCAATGTTTTCTTTTGTCCAGACTTACGCCACCTTATCAAGTGACCTTCCGCTTCGTCCGACAGGATCAGTTCGTAAATCATACACCTAAAAGATCCCTTATCTCATCCATAGAGTAAGCGCGGCATCTTCCGTTCCTGATATCCTCTATTCCGCGATTGACAGAGGCTACGTTTTCCGCTTCATTAAACCACGGATCACCCGAAGGAGAGGGGTTTTCACTCACTTCGACGGCCAAGGTGTCAGCCTTTGAAATGAGGATAGTTTCGATAAACTTCTTTAGACTTTTACCATGTGCCGCAGCCATGATAGAGAGCTTTTGCAGCGTATCGACCGGTAGGTCAATGTTTTTGCGCTTGAGATTTAATGCGGTTGCCATATTAATTCGGTTTTTAAAGAGGTCGTTGTAATTTTTTGCGAAAACTCCGAAAATGTCCGGATTTGTTTTTCAATGCGAAGATATATAATATACATAATATACACAAGTTTCGGGGAGAAAAAGTTGTGAGAAATACGCGTTTTTTTGTTGGAGAGGGGTTTTTCACTCGCCCAGCTGTCTGTACGCTTACGACCCACTGTGTCTCTCAACCGCTCCGCAGTTATCGCTCACCTCGGACGGCCATGAAAGGGATCAGGTGACGGTGTATTTGCCGGAATGCGCGGGAATTTGTAACTTAGCGGAGTGAATAATCCCTTTGACTACATACCCGACGCCGCTTGCCGCGAGGCATACGGGCAGCTTTGCGCCCGCATAAGGGCTCTTGACGACAGTCCGCGCCCCGAAGACGCGGCATTCTGCCGCGAACTTGAAGCCGGGAAGATGCTCGGCGTGCTCATAGCCGCCGATCCCCAAGGCACGCGCCATACCCTCTATGCATTCTCCGGACAGTTGGGGAGCGGCGGTTTCCTCCGCGAGGGGTTTGTGGAACCGGTATTCGACTACCTCCGTCCCGACGGCCACTTCAAGACCCGCGAAGCCGACATCTCGCGCCAAAACCGCGAGATCTCCGCCTATGCCGCCGGACCTCTCGCCGAGGCCCGGAGCGAATATGCCCGCCATAAGGAAGAGGCCGACGCCGAAGTGGCGCGCTACAAGGAGCAGTGCCGCATCTCCAAGACGCTGCGCGATGCCCGCCGTGCCACAGGTGAAGCCGACGAGGCCGAACTTGCCGCAATGATCCGCCAGAGCCAGCACGAAAAAGCCGAACTCCACCGCCTCCGGCGGCGCATGGCCGCCACACTGGAGCCTTACGCCGCCCGCCTTGAGGCAGCCCGCACGCGCCTTGAGGAAATGAAAGAGCGGCGCCGCCGCGACTCCGAAGAACTGCAGCAATGGCTCTTCGACCATACACAGCTCCTCAACGCCCGGGGAGAAAGCCGCTCGCTGAGTCAGATCTTCTCCGCAACGCCGCTGCGCGTGCCCCCCTCCGGAGCCGGAGAATGCTGCGCCCCCAAACTCCTTCAGGGCGCCTACCGGCGCGGATGGCACCCTCTGGCCATGGCCGAATACTGGTACGGTCGCCCCAAGGAAGGGGAGGTGCGCATAGCCGGAGAGCATTACCCCGCATGCCGGGGAAAATGCCTCCCAGTGCTCGGCTGGATGATGCAGGGACTCGACGTGGAGGAGTCTCCCGGCGGTAAGTCATCCGGAGAGGGGGGTGCAGGCGCGGCGTTGCAGCCCGAAGTGGTGTATGAAAACCGCTGGTTCTGCGTGGTCAGCAAACCTTCCGGAATGCTCTCCGTGCCCGGGAAGGGGAGGAGTCTGTCGGTGCAGCAATGGCTCGCCGACCGCTACGGAGCCGCGCGGATGGTGAAAGTGGCCCACCGCCTTGATCAGGACACCTCCGGACTGCTCATCGCCACCTTCGGTCCTGAGGCCTACCGCCGGATGCAGGCACTCTTCGCCACCCGCCGTGTAAAGAAAGAATACGAAGCCCTGCTCGAAGGCGACTACCGCGCCCTCGGCGTGCCGCAGCAAGGGCATATATCCCTGCCGTTATCCCCCGATTGGCTCGACCGCCCTCGCCAGCGTGTCGACCACACCGCAGGCAAACAGGCCGAGACCGACTACGAATTCATCAGTGTCGAAGAGGGGTACAGCCGCGTCACGATGCGTCCGCTCACGGGGCGCACCCACCAGTTGCGCGTGCATGCCGCCAGCACCGAAGGCCTCGGAATGCCGATGGCAGGCGACCGCCTCTACGGCCTTAAAACCGTCGGCACCGCCCCCGTCCGACGTCTCTGTCTCCATGCCCGCAGCATCAGCTTCACCTTCCCCGCCGACGGCTGCGACTACCGTTTCGAGCTGCCCGTCCCGTTCTGAATGCCCCATGTATCAATATACCGCTTTCCGCAAAACTCATTGTTTGCAGGAAGCGGTATACTGTACGGAGTCTCTGTATGGATTATCCGGGCGGGGATGAGGGTAGTGGAATTTACCGTTCAGGCGGGGGAGCCGCAGAGACGGTCGAGGATCGGAACCGACTCCAGCACCATGCGCCCGTTGTGATAGGGACATTTCCAGAAACCGGCCTTATCGTCGCGGCGGTTGGGCGTGCCGTCGGGCAGACGGCTCCAGAGCCATTCCCCATTATCGCGGTCCACGATATTGTCGCGTATATATCCCCACGTGCGCAGGGCCTTCAGCGGAGCTTCCGTATCCCCATGATAACGGGCAAGCCACAGCAGACCCACCACACACTCCGCCTGCACCCACCAGTGGCGCTCCTCATCAAGCCGGCCATCCTCATGCCGCTCATACACCATCGAGCCATCCGGAGTAAGTCCCTCAAGAGCCGCCGCGGCCATGCGGCGCGTAGCCTCAAGAGTACGGGCCGTGAGAGCCTCATCGCCCACCACCTGCGCCGCCTCCAGCAGCAGCCACGAAGCCTCTATGTCGTGGCCATACGAAATGCCATGGTCCACGCGGTGCATGTCATCATCGAAGAAAAGACCCATATGTCCCGACTCCGCATCTATTATACGGTCGAGGAAAAGAGAGATCAGCGATGCCGTGGCCTCGCGGCACTCCGGTGTGGGATATACTCGCAGCAGATTCGTATACGCCTCAAGGATATGGAGATGCGTATTCATCGTCTTCGACGAATTGAGATCCTTGTCGCTCAGACGCATGTCGCCGATAGGCGACCAGTCCTCATTAGCCGCCTCCAGATACCCGCCGCGTACACGGTCGCGGCTCCGCGTCTCAATCACCTCAAACAGGGTCACCGCCTCGCGCAGCGCCTCCTCATCGCCCGACAGACGGTAATATTCCGTCAGACCGTAGATAGCAAACGCTATGGCATAGAACTGCTTCTTACCGTCGAGCCGTTCACCTTCCGGAGTGACCGACCAGTAGCAGCCGCCGTGGCGGCGGTCGATCAGCCGGTCGATCAGCCAGCGTGCCTGACGGCGTGCCGCATCGGCATAGCGGGTCATTTCCGGATAACGGCGTGCGGCGGCCGAGAGGGTCCAGAGCAACCGCGCATTCAGGATGCAGCCGCGCGGCGCCTCAGTGTCAAGGCGGTCATGGCCGTCGCGACGCCCGTAGAAGCCCCCGCGCGGGTCGGTCATGCGGTCGAGCCAATAGGCCAGTATGTTATCATGGAGATTGCTTTCCATCTCACGCGCCATCTCCCGGAGCGCCGTGAGTCCCGCATTGCCGCAGGAGGGTATATCCATATTATCCATTGCAGGGTTAGAGTCAATTTTAAAAGGTAGCATACCTTACAGCCGGTTAAGTATCAGAAGAAGAGCCAAGGGGAGTGGTATCACCCGCATCCCGTATGTCGCATCTCCATAGTCCATGTAAGGGAGGGGTCAGGCATTGATCTGGGCGAAATTCTTGGCCGCCTCCTTCTCGGTCTGACCCAGAGTGGAGGCAGGGGCCGCACGGCGCACACGCAGTTCATCGGCAATGACGCGCACACGCGCCGTATCGAGAGGATAGAACCAAGCCGCCACGATGGCCACCACGGCCACGCCGGCCGGAATGAAAGTCATCAGCGTCCACAGGCAGGTGATGGCGCTTCCGGGCTGCAGGGCAGCCGCGCCTCCCGAGGCCGTCACATATCCGCAGGCATCAAGAAGCCAGAGCACAGCCGCGCCTCCGATAGCCCCGCCGAACTTCTGCGCCATCGACGACGAACTGAAAATCAGTCCCGTCGAAGCCGTATGGAAACGATGTTCGGAATAATCCGCCACATCTGCATACATCGACCATACAAGCGGCGACATGATACCGGTAAGCACCGAAATCAGCACCTGGAAAACCAGCATCAGGAAGAACCCCGCAGCCGACACCGGGAGGAAGAAGAACATAACGCTCAGCACCACCAGCAGCGCATTGACCGCCATAAATGCCGGCTTCTTCCCCATACGGCGCACCACCGGCACCGCCAGAGCCACACCGGCCATGTTGGCCACCTCCCCCACACTCAGGAACAGACCCGAATAGAAGAGCACCGAAAGTCCGAAAAGCCACATATGCGCATCGGCCCCGATCACATCGGCAAAGAAATAGGCCACCGTAGCCCCGCGCACCGTGCTGAACATGTTGAAGCTCAGCGCCGCACCGATAAGGATCCACCACGGACGGTTTTTCAGCAGCGCCTTGAAATCGCTCCCCACGCTCACCACACTCCGCGTATGCACCACTTCACGCGTAAGCGCGAAGCAGAACAGAAACAGCGCCAGACACGCGATGGCGATCACTATCATCGCCCACTGCCATGCCCCGGCCTCCGTCATGCCGAGGGTAGAGGAGAAAAAGGTGCACATCGGTTCCCATGCCGCAAGCGCCACAAACGAACCCGCATAGGCGAACAGCATACGGAACGAAGAGAACACCGTCTTCTGCTCCGGACTGTCGGTAATCACACCCAGCATCGCCCCATAGGGCACGTTGATGCCCGTATATACCGTCATCATCAGTATATAGGTGATGTAGGCCCATATCAGTTTTCCGGCATAGGAAGTGTCGGGGGTGGTGAAAAGCAGCACGCCGCATACGGCGAACGGCAGCGCGAACCAGAGCAGATACGGGCGGTACTTACCCATGCGCGTATCCGTGCGGTCGGCCACCACACCCATCATCGGATCGGAGACGGCATCCCACAGTCGGGTGACCATCACCAGTATTCCGGCATCGATCAGCGACAGCCCGAACACATTCGAATAGAAAAAGGGAAGATAATAGCTGAAAATCTTCCAGAACATCGACGAGGCCATGTCGCCAAGCCCGTAGCCTATCTTGCGTTTGAGTAGTTTTGGCATCAGATATCTTATAAGGGGCCACCGGTCCCGAAAGGAGTGGGGGGGAGGGGTGGCTGAGGTAAGGTGCCCCTTTTCAAGGTGGCTTTGGTAAAAAAGAGGGGCCGTCAGGGCGTGATGCCCATGGCGGGGATTTACGCGGAGTGACGGCCCCGGTTGCAGAATTATAGATAAGATTCGCAATTTGCGGCAGTATGGGAGGCGCCCCCGGCGCATTGCCGAGGGGCGCTCCTTATGCGGCGGCTCACTTCACGCCAAACGCCAGATTGGCATCGATGAGATTATTGAGCGTGCGCACGGATTCGGAAGTGGTCAGTCCGTCGTGGGGGGTGTTGAGGCAGTAATCCACCAGACGGTCGACAGTGGAGGTGGCCACATGCAGACGCGTATCCGACGAAGCGTAATAGATGAATACGCGGCCATCATCATCGGCAATCCAGCCATTGGAGAAGAGCACATTCATCACATCGCCCACATACTCCTCGCCCACGGGAGCCATGAAATATCCGCCGGGAGTGGCGATAGGTCGCCATGGCTCGTACAGGGCCGTCATATAGAGATAGAGCACATAGCGCAGACCCGAGGCGCAGGCCCTTACGCCATGGGCCAGGTGCAGCCAGCCGTGGGGAGTCTTGATGGGGTGCGGACCCTCGCCGTTCTTCACCTCCTTGATGGTGTGGTAGCAGCGGTAGTCGATTACCTGCTCCTCATGAATCTCGGCATTCGTGATGTCATCCACCAGCGCCCAGCCGATTCCGCCGCCGCTTCCGGCATCGATGAAGCCGTCCTGCGGGCGGGTATAGAGTGCATACTTCCCGCCGATGAATTCCGGATGCAGCACCACATTGCGCTGCTGCGACTTGCACTTCAGGTCGGGGAGACGCTCCCAGTTCACCAGATCGCGTGTGCGGGCTATGCCGCAGGCGGCAGTAGCCGCCGACGTGTCGTTGGGGCGCGAGTCATCGTGGCGTTCCACGCAGAAGAGACCGTAGACATACCCGTCCTCATGCGCCGTGAGACGCATATCATAGATATTGGTGGCCGGCACAGTGTCGTCGGGCATAGTCACCGGATGCTCGCGGAAGCGGAATCCGTCGATACCGTTATCACTTTCGGCGATGGCAAAGAACGACTTACGGTCGGCTCCCTCCACACGCACCATCAGCACATACTTCCCCTGCCACTTGATGGCACCGGCATTGAGGGTGGCATTGATCCCTATGCGCTCCATGAAGTAGGGGTTGGAGGCGGGGTTGAAATCATACTTCCAGAACGGGGGCACCATATCGGCCGTCACCACAGGGTGGGCGTAGCGGGTGTAGATACCGTTGCCGGGCAGGGCGATGTTCTTGCGGTTGATGAGGCGCTCATAGTCGGCGAGCACCATATTCTTACGGATTTCGAATTCAGTCATAATTGTGAGGAATTAGGAATTAGGAGGAGGCCTTAGGCTTTAGGCGTTAGGCGTTAGGCTTTAGGAGGGAGGAATTAGAAATTGGGTTTTGGGGGAATTATTCAGGTGTCTTATCTCTCTTTTGCGGGGAGCATCCGGATGGCCGGATTGCGGCAGAACTCCGTGAAGTCGGCCTCCGCCGGATGCCCCTTGTAGGGGGTATAGAAGTGCTGCGGCTTGTCGTCGGCATTGCGCCATACGGTCACATAGGCCGGACTGTGAGCCGAAAGCAGCGGCAGGAGTACGGCGGTATACCAGTCGGCAATCGGGAGCGACTCGCAGCCGGTCTCCGTAAACGCCGCCACTTTGCCGCGCTTACGCGCCTCTTCGGTGGCTATGGCCAGAGTGCGTCCGGCAGCCTCAAGATACTGCGCGGTGCCTTCGGCTCCGTTGAAATGGTATACATCGGCACCAAGTATATCCACGTATTCATCTCCGGGATAGCGCTCCATATACAGAGCGGCGTCATTGCAGCGGTCGGGGGAGTATGCCCATACCACATTGCCCACACCCCGCGAGTCGAAACGCTCGCGCATCAGGGTCCATAGCTGACGGTAATCATCCGGTGAGCAATGCTGCGCCCCCCACCAGAACCATCCCCCCGTATGCTCATGCCATGGGCGGAATATCACCTCTACAGGGCGTCCGCAGCAGTCGGTCAGCGAGAGGAAGAAATCGGCCAGACGGTCGAGCTGGCGGGCGTAGGCCTCGCGCCCCTCGGGTGTGGCCACGATCGAATGCACAGCCTGAGGGTCGGTTACAGTCCAGCAGTCGGCATCGGTCAGCGGGTGGCGCAGATGCCAGCTGAAGGTATTGACTCCGCCCCGTGCATTCTGCCTGAGCGATTCGCGGCGCATCAGGTCGAAGAGCACACCATCGAGATTGACCGAATCGCCGCATTCCAGTCCGCCGAGATCCCAGCTCATCATGGCAGGGTAGGAGTCCGTGACTTCCAGCACATCCGAGCGACCCTCCTCGCCACGCCAGGTATGGCCATATGCCGTATCGTCATGATGGCCGAAGAGCACCTTCCCCGCGCGGGCCGAATCCTTCAGCCGCTCGAGCAGAGTCGCGGAAGGTGGCGGAGCATCATGACAGTTGCCGCAGCCGCCGCAGCCGGAAGGTGTGGCCGGATAAGCGTCGGCCACAGTGGCCAGCGACGCAAGAAGCATTACGGCACCATATGTGTGAATATCGTATCTCATTGAATAGTTTGACATTATGATGTATCCCGGATCTATAGTCCGGAGATGACGGTTATTTCACGTTAAAGGAAGATTTCAGCAGTGATTCATCAGCACTTGAGTTGCCGGCCATGATGATGAACCGTCCGGGTTCGATCACCGGATTATGCCGGGCATCGAGTATCGACATTGCTTCGGGCGATACAGTAAAGCTCACCGTCTTGCACTCACCCGGCTCCAGATCGACAAGAGAGAAGCCGCATAACTCCTTGACCGGACGAGTGGCCGAGGAATACTCATCGCGCAGATAGAGCTGCACCGTTTCGCGCCCGGCTCGTTCGCCGGTATTGGTCACATCCACCTCCACGCGGGCCGGCTCTCCGGCTGCGACCTCCGGAGTGAGCACCCGAAGGTTAGATATGCTGAAAGTGGTGTAACCCAGTCCGTAGCCGAAAGGATAGAGAGGAGTGGATGGGGTCACCGCAACCGGGTGGAAATATGCCGACGGCTTATGATTATACACCATCTGCACCTGTCCCACCGAACGCGGCACCGTAATGGCCAGACGCCCCGAAGGATTCACATCGCCATAGATTATCTCGGCCAGCGCGGTGCCACCGGTCATTCCCGGTTCCCAGGCCTCGATAAGGGCGTTGCTAAGCTCGGCCTCCTGCTCCACCCCGAGCGGACGTCCATTGATAAGCACCGTCACCAGCGGGCGCCCCGTGGCGGCAAGGCGGCGGATAAGTTCGCTCTGCAGCCCTACCAGCGCAATGTCGGAGCGGTCGGTATCCTCGCCGCAGGTGCGTTCGGTCCAGCGGTGACGCATCATGTACTCACCGGCCGCGCAGATTATAAGGTCGGCATCGGCGGCGGCCGCCACGGCGCGGTCTACGGCTGCGGGATCCATGTTGCGCGGATCCCACCCCTGGTCGACGAATACGAACTCACAGTCCGGATCAGCCTCGCGCAATCCCTCGAGCAGCGTCACCACATTCTCCGGGCGCTGCGAGGCGCTCCAGTCGCCTAAGATGTTCTCATCGTCGGCATTGATGCCGGTCACGAGGATGCGGCGGTGTTTGCCCCGCTGCAGGGGGAGCACCCCGTCGTTTTTCAGCAGCACGATACTGCGGCGTGCCGCATCGAGTGCCGTGGCGCGGTGCGCGTCGCAAAGGCGTATCTCCATGCTCCGCGCCTCATCGGCATAGGGATTTTCGAAAAGACCCAGACGGAACTTCGCTTCAAGAATCCGGCGCACCGACTCATCGATACGGCTTTCGGGCACCGCACCTTCCTGCACCAGTTCGAGCACCGCCTCATTCCATTCCGGACCGTGCATATGCATGTCCATACCGGCCATGATGGCCTGACGGAACGCTTCCTTGTCGCTTTCGGCGGTATGGTGCAGGTCGTGGACATGCTCTATGTCGTCCCAGTCGCTGACGATGAATCCGGCGAAATCCCACTCGCCGCGCATCACGTCGGTCATAAGCCATGAATTGGTATGGGCCGGATAACCGTTGACTTCATTGTGCGAAGTCATAAGCGAACCGGCACCCGCCTTCACACCCTCGCGGAACGGGGGAAAGAAGAGTTCGCGCAGCGTGCGTTCCGACACGTCGCAGGGTGCGCCGTTGGTACCGTTGACCGGTTGGCTACCTCCGACGAAATGCTTTATACAGGCCAGTACGTTCTCCGGGCCGAAGTCACCCTGATACCCCTGCACCTGCATACGCCCCATAAGGGCCACGAGCCATGGATCCTCGCCGAAAGTCTCGCCGCAGCGACCCCAGCGGGGGTCGCGTGCCACTTCCACATTCGGGTTAAAGGTCCAGTGCATGTTCATCGCCCTCATCTCACGTGCCGTCTCGGCGGCTATGCGGCGGGCCAGGACTGTATCAAACGTGCATGCCAGACCGATATTCGTAGGGTATACTGTATTGTCCGGCGCATTCGCATTGCCATGTATGGCATCGATACCGAAGATCAACGGTATGCCGAGGCGGCTCTTCATGGCGTGCTGCTGCAGGCGGTTGGCCTCCTCAAGGGTCAGCACATGCAGGAACGAACCGATCTTCCCCTCCTCAGTCCACGTCAGCAGATCATCGGGCATCATGCCGGGATAGAAGGCATTCGCAGTGTTGGTTTTCAGGTCTTCTTCGGTCAGAGCGCCCATGTTGTTGCGGAAGTGCTCTACGCCGACACACTGGTTCATCTGGCCGATTTTCTCCTCAAGCGTCATGCGCGACAGGAGATCATCGACCCGCTGCTCCACCGGAGCAGCCGGATTAAGGTAAAGTGCTGCAGAAGCTGCCATTATCTGAAGAAGCATTTTTTTGGAATTAGGGAATTAGGGAATTAGGAGGGAGGAATTAGGAATTAGGAGGGAGGAATTAGGAATTAGGGAATTAGGAGGGAGGAATTAGGGGGAAAGCCTAAAGTCTAAAGTCTAAAGCCTAGAGCCTAAAGTCTAAAGCCTAAAACCTAAAACCTACTGCCTAAAGCCTAATACCTAAAACCTAAAAAGATTAAGGGTTCGGTCTATCCGTATTTGTGATTCTGTATATATAAGTATGCAAGTATGCGGTCAGGTACGGGGCCTACTTCAGGTCGGGCATCTCATCGCGGGTGATTACCGGGTCGCTGTGCATGATGGTGCGGAGCGACTGAGCGGTATTGCCGAACCCGTCGGCCGAAGCGTTACCCTTGTGAATGTCGTAGGTATACCAGATCATAAACCATGCCCAACCGGCCTTCTGCGCGATGCACTTTTCAGGCGATGGGACGCGTCCGCATTCCGAAAGGGCCACCGGCCGCTTACCGCCGCTCAGGGCGAGGGCCGCCTGATATGCCGAAGCCGAGGCATCGTCATTGTCGGCATAGATGTCGACCCCTACGATATCCACCGTCTCATTGCCGGGATAGGAAGCCGCCATGCGGTCGGCGTAACCCTCCTGATACTGGGCTGTCCATACCCAGATGAGGTTGTCGAGACCGTGATGGCGCGTCAGCCGGTCGTACATCAGTTGCCATAGCTGCCGGGTGTAGCTGTCGCCATAGCGCCCCCACCAGAACCATGCCCCGTCGGCATAGGCATAATTTCCGGCTGCCTCATGCAGCGGACGCCACAGCACCGGGATCCCCTCCTGCTTCAGCAGTTTCAGATATTCCGCCACACGGTCGATATCGGCCATAATGAACTCATTCTGCCACGTGCCCTCCTTCAGGGCCTCGCGGATATCGAATGAAGTGGCATTGTCACCCTTGATGTTGAAGCCGTAGCGCGAGGTGTCGCCATTGCGCCATGCCTCCTCCGAGTCGGGAGCATTCCAGTGCCACATGTACGACACCAGACCGTTGGCTTCCCACTGTGTCCGGGGTGCCGAGATATCCGAATAATCGATCCAGCTGCCGGGACGGGAGTCGGGGAGATGGATGAAATCATATCCCGTCAGTGCCGGATACTTACCCGTGGTGCTGAACACCCAGTCGGCGAAATCATTATTGTTGCTCACATTCGCCATCGCACCCGATATGATGCGGGTGCCGGATGTGGCGCAGATGAAATCATAGACGTTTCGGGCCTGTGCCGATGCCGCTGCATTCGAGAGAGGGGCGTATTGCGGAGTGACGTCCTCATCGGGGGTGTCGCTGCCCGGCTCGTCGTCGTCATCCGTGCCCGGTACCGACGTCGCGGGGGGCGCCGGTACCGGTTCGGTCTTATCGTGACATGCCGAGAGCAGGGTCGAGACTGAGAGCAGAGTGCCCAGCAAGGCCGCAGCGTATGTCAGTCGCAGTTTCATTTCAGTCGTGATTAATTGGCTTCAAACTCCATCGACTTGATTGTCAGGTTGCATCCCGAGAATGCCCATCCGTCGCCGCGCATTTCGTCAATATCCTCCTGCGTAAGCACGATGGTCCAGGAAGTCTGCCCCGGCTCCATGTTATGGATACCGCCGTTGTCGTCGCGCACATTGACGAAGCATGTGCTCCAGTCCTTGCGGTAGCGGGGCTGAATCTGCCACCATCCCTGCGAGCTGTCCTCCTCGAAATTGATGGTCAGTTTGCCGGGTCCGGTGATGGCGGAGTCGAATGCCGGATAGATATCGGCATGGTCTTTCGACACTTCCAGATTCTGAGCCCAGTTGCCGAGGTCGACGTTGCCGGTCCAGAAGATGTTTCCGGCCTTGCGCACTGTCACCGCGTCGGTCTCTACCGAGATATTGTCGTTCTGCACCAGAGTGATGCGTCCGTCCACAATAGAAAGGGGAGTATTGACCGTAAGGGCCGAGCCGTCGGCGCTTACTTCCCATCCGGATTCCATGGAGTCGCCGCCGGGGAACTCGATGCGGCTTACCAGATTGAGGCGTGAGCCGGAGATAGTGACCGGTGCGCCGGGCACGACATCGGTATCGGGCGAAACGGAAGAGTATCCGATTTCGGGCACGGTGAATGCCGGAGTCTCGATGCGGTCGAGCGAGAAGAGTTCGAGAGTGATCACACCCGAGCATGTGCCCTGCGGTACGCGTGTGTCCAGACGGGTGCCGTCGGCATTGACGGTAAATTCAGCCTGGATGTCGCTGGGGAAATATACAGCGCTTACCAGCTGCAGGTTGGCACCGGCCACACTTACCGCCTGACCCTCCTCAAGCGATGCCGAAGAGAGGGAGGTGGCTTCGGCCGAAGCTATCTGATACTCCAGTTCGGAAGTATAGCTCCAGTCCGCACCGTCGGAGAATGTGATCTTACCGCTCTTCGCCTCGGCGGGCACACGCACCTTAAGTTCGTGGCGGCTCTGCGCGTCGAAGTTTTCGGCCTCGACCACGGCATTGTTGCCGAAAGTGACCGAAGCCACATTATAGAGATACTCGCCGCTTACGGTCAGCACGTCGCCGGCCACGAGCACAGGGCGGGGCACCGAGATACCCTCCACACTGATAGGCTCCGAGAAGGTGATGGGGGATTTCGATATGATCTGCGTGCCCCCCGAAATCAGTATGATCTTGCCGGGGACCGCCTCCTGCGGTACGGTCACCACCAGTTCGCCGTCGGTGCGCGATACGAAATCACTTACCGTCACATCCGTGGGGAACACCACCGCCGACACCTTCGACAGATTGGTGCCGATGATGCGTATCGTTTCTCCGCGTGTGGCCGGCGATGGGCCGAAGGAGTGCAGGTCGGAGTCAAAAACGTAGGTGCTCTCGTCGCTGCATGAAGTCAGCGTTGTGCCGAGGGCCAGCATGGCGAGCAGAGAGGCCGAAGCCATTTGTCTTATTGTCTTTCTCATGGGTTGACTTCAAAGAATGGGGGTTAACGGATGTTGACGATTCGGAAGTTGTCGAGCATCACCTTCATCGGACCCGGATCGTCGCAGGCTCCGAAGAACATGATGTTGAGGTCGGTGTAGTTGGCGATATCGCCGAGTGAGAGGTTGTTGACCGATTCCTCCTTATCGTATCTGAACTCGGTGAGCGGGATCGTCACGGTCACCCACCCGCCGGTGGCGGCGTCCTGCTTGATGCCGTTCTTGATGTAAGGTTTCCAGTGGCACTGTGCCAGAGGATCGTCGGGACTGATGTTGCCGTTGGGATTCCAGGGCTGGAACCATATCAGCATCGGGCAGTCGATCCAGGTCTCGATATTGGCTTCAAACTTCAGGGCCAGCGAATTGAGTTCGCCCTGCGCGATGGGGGAGTTGCCGTGAGCTCCGGGAGCGTAGGCCCAGTAGCCCCACATGAGGCTGTCGCTCCATCCCCAGGCCGACATCATGGGCGACTCGAAGAGGAGGTAATTGCCCGAGATGCCCCCTTCGGAGGCTATCGTGCCGCGTCCCCAGGGCTGTTCGTAGCCGTCGTCGAAGTTGGTGAGCAGACCGTTGGTGTCCATGAAATTGAACTTCGTGCGGCCACGTCCGTAGATGGATTCCACCACCACCGGACCTTCCTCCACACCCTGCGGCACCTCCACGCGGATGCTCGTCATGTCGGAGCTCACCACCGTGGCCGCCTCGGCCACACCGGGGAAGTAGACCACCGGATCGATGAAGTAATTGCCCGTCAGGGTGATGGTCTCACCCGGCTTGGCGTATTCGCAGCTGATGTCGGTCACCGACGGTGCGGGCACCGTGACCGAGAAATCATGCGTGGCGCGGTTGCCCTGCGAAGTGACGAGAGTGATGAGATTGGTCACATCGCCGGGAATCTGGGAGGGCACATCCACTATGATTGAATACGAAGTGATCAGCGTGGGGTTGAGCAGGGCCTTGATATCGTTGAAATAGATTTCGCGCACATCGCCCAGATGTTCGCCCATGAGCACGATCTGCTGTCCCATGGCGGCAGCCGTAATCAGCGAATCGGCCGCTTCGGGGTCGGTGATGCGCACGAAGTCGATGCGCGGGGTCTTCCCCTCGTCTCTTACGGCATCGGAGTCGTCGCAGGATGTCAGGGCTGCGCCGGCGGCGCAGAGGGCTGCGAGAGTCAGGAATGAATATGTTGTCTTGACCATTGTTGTAACTGTTAGGAAGTTGGAGAATGTAAGGGAGATCACTCACCGGCATATTCCACAGCCTCGCCCGAGAGCGACGGGGCGGCGGTGATTACCGTGGCCGGAATGGGCATTACCATCGAAGAGTTGGTGATGGTGATGTCGCCGGCGTCAAACTGTCCGCCTTCGGCGCGGCTTGTGGCCAGTATGTACTTGTCGCGGTCATTACGCTCGGTGTCGTTGCTGCCTTGGAACACGTACATCTCGTGGCGGTCCATCCCGTTGAGATAGTCCACGGCACCCTGCGGGTCGCGGTACCACCAGCGGAGCACGTCAAACCAGTTCTGGCTCTCCATCGCAAACTCGCGGCGGCGCTCGTCGATAAGCTGGCGCCACGACATCGGGGCGTGGTAGCCGGCCAGTCCGGCGCGGGCGCGGACCGCATTTACGCGGTCGATGGCGGTCTGGTCGGAAGTGGCGTCGGCGGTGCCCATCACGGCTTCCGCATAGGTGAAGTACACGTCGGCCAGACGCAGCAGATAGATATTGTTGGGAGCATCCTGCGAACCGCCTATGCCACCTTCCACATCCGAAGAGTGCCCGAGCACATACTTCTTGATATGAGCCAGCATCTCATTGGCCTCGTCGCCCCGCTCCTCATTATAGATTTCATACGTATAGCCACCTTTGGAGCGCTCTATCCCCGGGTAGGTGAACCCTTCGGCCATGAAGACGTTGCGTGCGCGCAGGTCGTGGGAGTCGTAGAGGTTCTGCAGCGAGATTGTGGGACCCTTTCCGTTGCCCCATGACTGGTCGGCCAGCGACTGGCGCGACCATGCGCAGTTGCGCGGGTTGCCGTATCCGTAGCCGTATACCATGCACTGGATGGCCAGCAGCGACTCGGGCCCGTTGTTGGCTTCCTTGTCGAAGAGGGTAGAGTAATCGATGCTCTTGATGTCGGGATTGGCGGTGATTACCTCATCGGCCTCGCGCACTGCACTTGCATATAGGGAGGCGCGGTCGGCGCAGTCGGTATGGGCGGCCATTGTGACATGCAGCTTGGCCAGATATGCCAGAGCCGTGTAGCGGTTGGCGCGGAACGCATCGTCGGAAGCGGGGAGATTCTTTGCCGCGAAGTCGAGGTCGGCTTCGGCGAAGCGGTAGACACTCTTGCGCGTATTGCGCGGCACGTCGAAATTATTCTCCCCCACAAGGCCGGAGCCGTCGGTGATCACCGGCACGTCGCCCCAGTACTGCGACAGCAGATAGTAGCACACGCCGCGGATGCAGCGGGCCTCTGCGAGTCCCTGGGTGATGGCCGACTCATCCACACCGTTCTCACGTGCGGCGTCGGGCATGTCGTTGATGATGTTGTTGGCCAGTCCGATTACGTTGTAAAGTCCCTTCCAACCCTCGTTGAGGTAGGAATTGGCATTCGAGAAATTGCCGAAATAGAACTGTCCCTCCTCACCGTAGGTATAGAACATGTCGCCGGCCAGCATGTCGAATTTCCACTGGAAATTCATCATATAGTCCTTCCACTCCCATGCGGAGTAGAGGGCCATGGTGTTCTGGCGGATGCGCTCGGCATTGGTATAATACACCTCGATGGCCGGTTTGTCCTGGGGAGTGACCTCCAGGAAGTCCTCGCACGAAGTGAGCGACATCAGCGCGGCGGCGCCCAGAATCGAGGAGAGTATATATGGTCGGAAGCTTATGGTTGCCATTATCTGATAGGATTGCTTAGAAGTCTTAGAAATTGAGAGTCATGCCCAGGGTGTATGTGCGCGGGGTGGGGTAGCGTCCCATGTCGACATTCTGCATCAGTGCGCTCTGGTTGAATGCACCGATTTCCGGGTCATAGCCTGAATATTTGGTGAAGGTGTAGAGATTCTGCACATTGAAGTAGAACCGCACGTTGCTGATGTGTGCGCGGCGTGTCAGCTCCGAGGGGAGCGTGTAGCCGATCGAGAGGTTCTGGATGCGCAGATAGCTGCCATCTTCGATGAAGCGGGTCGACATACGGTCGTTCTTGTTGACGTTGAGGTTGTTGAAGCGCGGTATGTCGGAGTCGGGGTTGATGATGTACACATTGTCGGCGCTCATGTTCGACGGGTCGCCGTCGTAGAAGCCGTAGTGGGCGCGGTCGGCCACGGAGGCTGCCTGATTGTCCCAGAGGCTCTGGAGCGACTCGGTCTTGTAGCGCGTGAAGTTGAGGATATCGCCGCCGATGGCTCCGGTGAGCACGAGGTTGAGGTCGAAGCCCTTGTAGGAGAAGGTGTTGGTGAAGCCGAACGTGATGTCGGGGTTGGGGTCGCCGATCACCTTCTGGTCCTTGCTGTCGATCACGCCGTCGCCGTTCTGGTCTTTGAACTTCACGTCGCCCGGCCAGAGACCCGATGTCTGGTTGACCTTGTTGATGTTGGGGTTATTGTCGTCGGGCACCTGCACTGCGTGGCTCAGGATGTCGGCCTGGTCGCGGAAGATACCCTCCATCTCATAGCCCCAGAATACGCCCATCGGCAGACCCTCGCGGATCATCGTGGCATTCTGGAAGTCGGAGTACCATTCCACATTGCCCCATATCACCTGGCTGCTGTCGTTCATCTTCAGCACCTTGTTCTTGTTGTGGGTCAGGGTGAGGTTTGACGACCATGTGAAATTGCGTGTCACGATATTCTGCGTATTGATCGAAAGCTCGACACCCACGTTGCGCACCTTGCCGATATTGGCGAAGGGAGCCTGCACGTAGCCCCAGTCGCCGGGGATGCCGGTGAAGCTCGGAGCCACTACGCGCAGCAGGAGATCCTTGGTCTGCTTGTAGTATCCGTCGAGGGTCACGTCGATTCGGCCGTTGAGGGCAGAGAAGTCGATACCGGCGTTAAACTGCTCGGAAGCCTCCCATTTCAGTTTCTCGTTGGGGAGGTTGTTGTATACCCATGATGAACCGTTGAGCGTGGGCACGTTGAGCATCGTGGCGCCGTAGCTGTAGGGGTCGATGTTGGCATTACCCACCTGGCCGTAGCCGAGACGCAGTTTGAGGTTGGTAAGCCACTCCACATTCTGGAGGAACTTCTCCTGCGACAGGCGCCATGCCAGAGCCACGGAGGGGAAATAGCCCCACTTGTTGCCTTTGGCGAATTTCGAGGAGCCGTCGGCACGCATCGTGGCCGTAAGCAGGTAACGGCTGTCGAAACCGTAGTTGACGCGGGCATAGAAGGAGGTGGTGGTGGCACGGTCTTTCCAGCCCGTGTTGGCCACAAACTCACCGTCGGTGCCGATCACGTGGATTTCGTCAAAACTGAGGTTCTGTTTGGTCAGCGTCCATCCTTCCCAGTCGGAAGAAGATGCCTCGAAACCGGCCATTGCCGTCAGGTCATGCTTTTCGGCAAAGGTGTTGGTGTAGGTGAGGTAATCCTTTTGCACCCAGAAGAAGCTGTCTTCCTCACGCTGATAGATCTTGTTGATTTCGATGGGGGATTTTACACCCTCGTATATCTTGGGGAGGTATGACTTGTTGAGCGACTTATTGCCGATATATCCGTACTCGGCGCGGAACGTCAGCCCCTTGGCGAGCTTGAGGTCGAGGTAGAAGTTGCCGGTGATGTTGGTGCGTGCCACTGTATTGTTGCGCTGCAGGGCGAGGGCGACGGGGTTCCAGCTTGATGAACCGTTGACGTTCGATGGACTTGCATAATTGCCGTCGAAGTCATAGACCGGCACGTCGGGCTGCATCGTCATGGCCTGCATGATGATACCGTTGGAGCCGTCGTTGAGTGTGATTGTCTCGTCAGAGCGGGTATATGCCAGCTGGCCTCCGAGTTTCATCCATGTGAAGGGGTTGGCGTCGATTGAGAAGCGGCTGTTGAATCGGCGGAAGTCCGATCCGATGATGATGCCGTCCTGACCCATCCATCCGCCCGAGGCGGCGTAGGTCACTTTCTCGTTGCCACCCGACACCTGCAGCTGATAGCTCTGCATGAAGGCCGTGCGGAACACCTCGTCCTGCCAGTCGGTGCCCTTGCCGAGCAGCATCGGGTCGAGGTAGGTGGTGTTGAGCTGATAGCTTGCCCCTTCGTCGAAGAGTTCGTTCTGATACTGTGCGAATCCGCGCAGATCGAGCATGTCGAGCTTTTTGGCTACAGTCTGCCATGCCACATAACCGTCGAAAGTGACCGAAGTAGTGCCGGCCTTGCCGCGGCGTGTGTTGATGATGATTACGCCGTTGGCGCCTGCCGCACCGTAGATGGCAGTGGCCGAAGCGTCCTTAAGCACGTCGATCGATACGATGTCGTTGGGCGATATGCCGGCCAGGGGGTTGGTAGAGGAGGTCTGTCCCGATGAACCGTCGCCGGTCCAGTCGAAACCTCCGATAGTGCCTGCCGCACCTGACATCTGCACGCCGTCGATGATGTACAGAGGTTCGTTGGAGGAGTTGATCGAGCTTGCGCCGCGGATACGTATCGAAGTGGCCGCACCGGGAGCGCCGGAGTTGGAAGTGACCTGCACGCCGGCGATTTTTCCGGTAAGCATCTGGTCGGCGTTGGCCGCCACACTCTGGTGCAGCTGGTCCTCGCTTACCGAGGCCACCGAACCGGTGATGTCGACCTTTCGGGTCGTGCCGTAGCCCACTACCACCACCTCGTCGAGGAGTTCGGAATCCTCCTTCATCACGATGCGGAGCGGAGTGGTGCCGTCGGCCTTTACCTGTTGGGTCTGGTATCCCACATAGGAGACCACGAGTTCCGACTTCCCTTTTGGCAGGGTCAGTGTGAAGTTGCCGTCTATATCGGTCGGGGTGCCGGTCGAAGTGCCTTTCACGAGCACGGTGGCGCCGATCAGAGGTTCGTCGGCCGTGTCGACCACAACACCCTTTACGGTGACTTGCGCGCTCATTCCAAATGACACTACGCCGCATATCAGGGCGGCCGGCCATTTCAGGTTACATAGCGAGGTTTTCATTACATGATGTAGATTTTAAGAACTGTATGTTTTTAGCGCAAAGTTACATTCAAATCAACATCAAAAATGACACTATTTTGACATTGAATTTTCCATTTATGAGTTGAATGGGAATTTTGCCCTTATTTCTCATTTCAGAGACCTGTGAGGCCCCTATGTGCAATAATACTCAATAAATTATAAGTTATGTGGCGGGGCTGCGCTCCGCCACAGACGATGCGCTCGGTCACTTGCCGGCGGTGGAGCGCAGCCGCGAGGCGGCATGGCGAATCACGCAGAGTGTGGCGGTGTCGTTGTCGAATACGGAATTGAGTCCCTGGTCTTCCTGGGCCGGATCGCCGCAATAATCGTCGCCCGGCTGCCAGCTGCGGTGGGCGGGGCGTGCCTCCCCTCCCCAGCCCCAGAAGTTGATTCCGGCCAGCGGAGCGCCGTCGCCCACAAGACCGAACACATATTCAAAATATGCGTCGCGGGCAGTGGCCGAACTCCCGGGCGTTATGGCCATCCCGTCGCGAGGGAATCCGAATTCCTCAAGCACAATGGGTTTGCCGGTAAGGCGGGAGTGGCGGCTGATGTAGTCGAGTGTGTTCTTTTGGGCCGTCGGGAGTGTGCCCTCGAGATCGGAGGGGTCGGCCCATCCCCAGTTGTAGGGCCATACATGCACGTTGGCGTAGTCGATATCGGGAGAGTTGTGGATGCGTGCCCAAAGGTCGATGTCACCCTCGCAGCCGTGAGAACCTTCGCTGCCGGTGGATACGAGATGGTTCGGGTCGATGCTCTTGATAAGGGCAGCGGTGGATTCTATCCATCCGGCAAAAGCCTCTTTTGAGTCCGGATCGAAGCAACGCGGCTCATTGGCTATCTGCCACGACATTATGGCCGGCGACTCGCTGTAGGGGCGTCCGGTGACTGAATTGACGCGCCCCACGATGTGGCGCACATGGTCGTGAAACATCGCCAGAGCCGTGGAGTCGGTCGTAAAGCGGGCCACATGCTGCATATACCTGTCGTAGCCGTCGCGCAGCGGCACCGGTGCCGCGCCGTGGCCGCTCCATTCGAGATAGGTGCCGTAGCCTCCGCTCCATTCCCAGGCGTTGTTGAGGTATACCACCGCCTTCATCCCCCTCTCTTCGAGACGGGCCAGCAGATTGTCGAGTCCGCGGAGCATCACGGGGTCGTAGACGCCGGGCGATGTCTGCAGCGTCGGCCATACGTGGGAGTCGATATAGCGGTCGCCGTCGGCTCCGGCCATGATGCGGAGATTGTCGATGCCGAGCGCCTGGAGTGCGTCAAGCTCGCGGTCGAGGCGTGCCGGGTCGCCATGCCTACCTTCGGAAGCAAGTATGGGGGCATACCAGAAGTTGGTGCCGATGAAGCTGTAAGGCTCACCGGCGAGGGTGAAATTCCCGTGGCCATCGGTCTTGACAAACTCCGAGCGGGAGAGGGGAGCGGCATTGTCGGGTTCCCATGAGTCGGTGCGGAATGGGAGCAGCGGCATGCCGAGCATGTCGTGGATAGTGCCGGGGGAGAAATTGCGGAAACAGTAGCGCACGGCCTTGATGTCGGCACCCGTCGGGTTCTCCACGATGATGGTGAGGCGGTCGCGGTCGATAGTGGCCGGTACCTTCCGGAATACCCTGTCGGCTCCGGCCGTCTCAAAGCCGGAGAGGGTGTCGTTGGGAGTGAATCCCTGCCATGCGTTGTCGAAATACAGGGTAGCGCGCGGACCGTCGACTGTCATCTCGCGATATGTGGGGTAAGTGTGCGGAAGTCCCTTTACTCCATAAGTATAGGTGGAGGCCGCGCAGGCGAGGCGCTGTCCGATGGGGCGCTTGTTGCGTGCGTGGATGTCGTCGGGTTCATCGGGATAGGTGAGATCGACGGTGCTGACTATATGTGAGTCTGCATCCATCGCGGCGGCGCGGTGCTGCGCCTCGCGGAAGAGGGCGCACTGCGTGCCGTCGACCCCCTCGTATTCCCAGCCGGGGAGTTCGACGAAATAGAACGGCATCGAGGGGTTCTGCCACAGCGTGCGCCAGTGGGTGAGCATATCTTTCTGCCGGTCGGGATAGTAGGAGTGTCCCCCTACGTTCGACTCCCCCTGGTTCCAGAGGAACCCGCGGGCGGTGTAACCTGCCACGGGGAGCAGCATGGCATTGTACATTACTCCCACACGTTCATACTCCGGTTTGTCCGTGTCCTTACGTTCGGCCTCCATGTCGCGGTCGGGGTATCGGGCTATCAGTTCTTGGGGCATCCAACCCTCCACCTTCGAGCCTCCGTAAGCGCAGCTCACGATGCCGACGGGGCAGTCGAGGATATCGCGCAGCGCCGTGGCAAACCACCATCCCACAGCCGAGAAATCGGCAGCCGCTTCAGGCGAGCTTACCTTCCATTCCCCTTCGAAATCATCGCAGGGGGTGTAGCTCCCGCTTTTGGGCACGGTGATGAAGCGCACCCCCTGACCCCGGGTGCGGCTGAAGGTGATTTCATCGGCGCCACTTTCGACGGGCTGGTTCCAGAAGCCGCGCAGGGGCATCTCCATGTTGCTCTGTCCGGAGGCGATCCATACCTCGCCGGCCAGCACGTCGGCAAAGCGCAGCGTGTCGGGGGCGGCATTGGGGGTGGCGGATGATGTGACGGTGAGCGAGAGGGGGGTGAACGATGCGCGCGGCGTGGCGAGACGCATTTCCCACTCGCCGTCGCGTGAGGCCAAGGCTTCTGATCCGGCTCCCCAGCTGCCCGAGGCCCTGACGGTGGCGCCCGGTGCGGCTGTGCCGTGCAGCCTGACGAGGGTGTCGGCCTGAAGCACCATATGGTCGGAATAGATATGCGGCATCCGGAGCGATCCGGATGTGGCGGCATATGCCGCCGGGATGGCTGCGAGGCAGAGGGCTCCCGACGCAAGCAGAGCCGGGATAAGTCGTGATGTTGTCATTGTTGAGTCTTTCGGTATTGTATTGTCTGTCAGTAAAAGGGGGCGGGGGAGTAGTGTAGCGCAATTGTGGAGTGCGCAAGGTATGGCTCACCTGCCGGGATGCAAATTTAGGCAGCGTGCGGCATATTGCAAAGGGTACGCCCTAAAGTTGTTATAATCTGACAAAATCGTACAATTACGGCTTCGGAGAATCCGCCCTCTTCCCTCACGCCCCCCCTGTAGCCGGTCTGGCATAGGGGGAGGATGCCGCACTGTCGGGGAGGGGATCAGACAAGCGTGCGGTTGCGCTTGTAGAGCTCGCGGAATTCCTTAGGCGAGCAATGTTTCTTTTTCTTGAATATGCGGTTGAAGTAACTCACATTGTTGAATCCGCAGTCGTAGCATATCTCGGCTATCGAATGGGTGCAGTCCACGAGGGCGCGTGTGGCGTGTCCGAGTTTGATGTCGGTGATATAGTCGGATACCTTACGTCCGGTGCGCATCTTGAAGAAACGGCTGAACGACGATGGCGTCATACCCGCGATGTCGGCAAGGGTATTGAGCGAGATCTCCTCGCGGTAATGCTCCTTGATGTAGCTCTGCACCTTCAGGATGCGGCGGCTGTCGACCGTAGGGCTGACTTTGGCGAAAGTCGAAGAGGCAAGCAGCGTCTGCGAGCCGGATGTGGCCAGATCGTTGAGCAGCGAGAGCAGCATCAGGAGTTTGCGGAAATCATCCACCTCCGGCGAGGTCATCTTTATAAGCATCTCCTTGGCGCGGAGGGCCGTCTCTTCGGAGAAGGCGATTCCGAAGGAGGAGCGTTCGAGCATGTCGCGTATGGCGGCAAGCTGTGACTTGCCGAGGAATGTGTCGCCGAAGAGGCGTTCCGAAAACTGGAGGGTGATTTCCCTGATATCGTGCGATTCGCATTTCCCCTGTTCCCATACATGCTCTATGCCGTGGCCGGCAAGCACGAGGTCAATGTCGGAGATCTCGCATATCGAGTCGCCCACCACGCGCGATGCTCCGGCGGCGTTGAGCACAAGGTTGAGTTCAAAGTCGTCGTGGCGGTGGATCGGGTAGGTAAACCGCTCCTTGTCGCGGTCTACGAGATAGAAGCAGTCTTTGTCTGACAGCGGGGTTATTTCGGTCAGTATTTCGGTCTCGTTTTTTTTGGCAGTCATGGTGAGGTAAATTTACATTGTCACAGGCTGAGCGGCTCATCAGGCGGGGCTGCACCCTGCGACGGATTTCAAGGTTATGCCGATTCCGGGCATCGGCCTGACGGCAGCATTCCGTAAGCGGGGAATCGTGGTGTAGGTATTTGCCGGATGTAAAAGTAGTTAAAATATTCGATATGCGGGCAATCGTGTCGCGGATAATTCAATTTTCGGATAAATCAGTGTCAGTTTTTCCCCTATTATTGGGATAATTTTGCAGCGACAAATTCAATCATAATCATCATCTTTCCCATGAAACCTCTTTACGCATTGACCATGACACTGCTCGCCATGTCGCTCTCCGCCGGAGCGGCGCCGGGGCAGGTGCATGTATCTACTCCGGCCACATCACTGCTGATAGATGCCTCTGCCGGCGAAGCACCCCGCTTCCTTTACTATGGAGCGCGCCTTGCCGCC
Source organism: uncultured Porphyromonadaceae bacterium (assembly GCA_947176605.1). Classification (GTDB taxonomy): domain Bacteria; phylum Bacteroidota; class Bacteroidia; order Bacteroidales; family Muribaculaceae; genus Lepagella. Next base: position 6,172 of record CAMWRH010000030.1, on the reverse strand, counting down.
GATGATATGTCCTCCATTACGGAGGCGGCGCCGAAAAGTTTTGCCGCCTATCCGGTCTATGGCAGTTATCCGGAGAAGGAATCGGCCATGTCGGTGACGCATCCCGACGGCAACATGACCCTCGACATGGCCGTAAGCGACGTGACGGCAACGGGTAATCCAGATGGTTCGCAGCAGACGGTAGTCACCATGACCGACCGCCGCTACCCCTTCACCCTGCGTCTCAACTACCTCACTTATCCGGGAGAGGATGTGATCGAGACATGGGTGGAGGCCGAAAACACAGGAAGCGGCACGGTGCGCCTCGACCGCTTCATGTCGGGGTATCTGCCGGTGCGCAACGAGGATGTGCACGTAAGCCAGCTCTACGGCACATGGGCCAACGAGGGGAGGGTAGAGGAGGCGCGGCTGCCGCACGGCCTGAAGGTGATCAAGAACAAGGATGGCGTGCGCAATTCGCATACGGCCCACGCCGAGGTGATGATGTCGCTCGACGGGCCGGGGCGCGAACGCGACGGGCGCGTCATAGGAGCCGCCCTCTGTTATGGGGGCAACTACAAACTGATGTTTGATACCGACGACTCCGGCTATCATCACTTCTTCGCCGGAATCAACGAGGAAAATTCGGCATATATGCTCGACCCGGGGGAGACCTTCGTCACTCCGCCGCTCGCCCTTACCTACTCCACCAACGGAATGGGTGGTGTAAGCCGCAATTTCCACCGCTGGGGGCGCAACCATAAGCTCGCTCACGGCAATGAGCCGCGAAAAGTGCTGCTCAACAGTTGGGAAGGTGTATATTTCGACATCAACCAGGCCGGCATGGAAGCCATGATGACCGACATTGCCGACATGGGAGGCGAACTTTTCGTGATGGACGACGGATGGTTCGGCACCCGCTATCCCCGCGACAATGACTCCACCTCGCTCGGCGACTGGACGGTGGATACCCGCAAACTCCCCGGCGGAATAAAGGCCCTTTGCGACGCTGCGGAAGAGCGGGGCATTGACTTCGGGATATGGATAGAGCCGGAAATGACCAATACAGTATCCGAATTCTTCGAAAAGCATCCGGATTATGTGATCAACGCCCCCGGGCGCGACCTGGTGCAGGGGCGTGGCGGAACGCAGCTCGTGCTCGATCTGGCCAATCCCGAGGTGCGCGACATGATGGTGAATATGGTCGATACGCTTATGGCCGCCAATCCCCGCATCGATTACATAAAATGGGATGCCAATGCCCCGATCATGAGTCACGGCTCGAAGTATCTTCCCGCCGACAGGCAGAGCCATCTATATATAGAATACCACCGCGGACTGCGCGATGTAATCGACCGCATACGGGAGAAATATCCCGATGTCACGATACAGGCCTGCGCCAGTGGCGGCGGACGCGCCAACTGGGGGATGCTTCCGGGATTCGATGAGTTCTGGGTGAGCGATAATACCGATGCCGTGCAGCGCATCTTCATGCAGTGGGGCACGAGCTATTTCTTCCCCGCCATCGCCATGGCCTCGCATATATCGGCCTCCCCGAATCATCAGACGCGGCGTATACTGCCGCTGAAATTCCGCACCGATGTGGCCATGAGCGGACGCCTCGGGATGGAAATACAGCCCCGCGACATGACCGACGAGGAGAAAGGGCAGACCCGCCGCGCGATAGCCGACTATAAGAGGGTGCGCGATGTGGTGCAGACCGGCGATCTGTATCGCCTTCTCTCCCCATACGACGGCAAGGGGGTGGCCTCGCTGATGTATGTGGATTCCGACAGGGCCGACGAGGCGGTATTCTTCTGGTGGAAATTCGTGCAGGAATGCGCCATGGATATCCCCCGGGTGACGATGGACGGCCTGGATCCCGACCGCCTTTACCGCGTGGAGGAACTCAACAGGATTGACCCCACGCCGCTCCCTTACGAGGGAAAGACCTTCTCCGGACGCTTCCTGATGGACCACGGACTGGAGATGTACCCCGGGCATACGGGAGAATGGAACGCCGCCAACGACTGGTCGTCGCGGGTGCTGCATCTTACCGCCGCCGAATAAGGGGGGGAGGAATTTTTTCTGAATATGGTTGGACTCCATCCTTCTTCAGGACCGGAGGTATATGATAAGTAAACCTGATTTAATCTTGATTTAATGCTGACTGATGAAATGAAAAAGGAACCGCTTGTGTTCCGTCCGATTCTTAGAAATGTGATATGGGGAGGCACAGAGCTTTACCGGCTCAAGGGCCTCCGCGCCGACGGCGAACCCGTGGGCGAAAGCTGGGAAGTCTCGGCCATACCCGGCCATGAGTCGGTGGTGGCCTCCGGCGAATATGCAGGAATGTCGCTGGGCAGCCTCGTGGAGCGTTTCGGCTCCGCGTTGCTCGGAAGTGGCGTCGTGAGACGCCACGGCTTCCGCTTCCCGCTTTTGGTGAAAATCATCGATGCCCGCCAGAATCTGTCGATGCAGGTGCATCCCGACGACAGGATGGCCGCCATGCGCCATGGCACACCGGGGAAGACGGAGATGTGGTATGTGGCCGACACTGCCCCCGGAGCTCGCATCTTCGCGGGTTTCAGCCGCGAGATTGACCGCGATGAATACCGCCGGCGGGTGGCCGACTCTTCGCTCCCCGAAGTGGTGGCATCATATGAGTCGCATCGAGGCGACGTATTCTTTATCCCGGCCGGACGCGTGCATGCCATCGGAGCCGGAAATCTGCTGGTGGAAATCCAGGAATCAAGCGATGTGACCTACCGTATTTTCGATTATGACCGGCGCGATGCCCTGGGCAATCCGCGCGAACTGCATACCGAACTGGCTGCCGAGGCGCTCGACTTCCGCGTATCGCCCGATTACCGCACTTCCCTCCCGGCAGCCGACAGTCAAGGGGTGACACCGCTCGTGGAATGCGAGCATTTCAAAGTGGCGCGCATTGATGTGAGCGGCCAGCATCGGGTGGCATCCGATGGGGAGTCGTCGATTGTGCTCGTCTGCACGTCAGGCACCGTCACCCTCATATGCGATGGCAAACCCACCGAGATCACCTGCGGCAACAGTGTGCTCTGCCCGGCATGCATGACCGGCGGATTCGATCTCATCGGCAATGCCACCGTAATAGCCGCTACGGCCTGATTCCCGGTCGGCAATACAGGCTGCCGCCGGAACCCGGCGTATGGAATAACCGATACTCTCGGTCGGAAATGCCAATGATAGACTTATCTGGTATTTCCGACCGAGATGCTTTATATCCTATGTGATATACTGTCCGTGTATTGAGGGTATAGTGTTGTCGCTCCGCGACATGGAGGAGGGGGCGCGGGCGCATGGCGACCGCCGGACGTTTCATCTGACGGCGGTGAGGCAGATCCCCGGGAAAACGGAGAATTGGCGAGTGGCTTTTCGCAGGTGGCGGAAGTCGGGCCCGATGATTGGCCAAGGGGAGGATTTTGGCTAACTTTACACTGCCTCCCGGGGATATGGGCGGTATTCGGCATTATCCCCGGGATGTATTCGACCTTAACCATGACAGAATGAAAAAGTTAGCTGTATTTCTGAGTCTCGCCGCCTCTATGGCGGCCTACGCGCAGGCGCCACAGGGCGCCACTTCGGTGCGCCCCGGTATGACCGACTGGGTCGACAGTGAACGCACCGTGCCCGAACACACGCAGTTCGTCACCTATCCCACACCCTCACGCGGTGAAGCCACCGAGGGGAGCTGCCTGGTGTATCTCCCCGACGGCTACGACGCCTCGGCTCCCCGGCGATACCCGGTGATCTATTATCTGCACGGCGGCACCGGTTCGCAGCGCGAAGTGGCATGGCTCATCCCACGCCTTCATGCCGCCATCGAGAGCGGAGAGATGGATCCCGTGATACTCGTGGCTCCACAGGCATTGCCTATCGGATGGTATGTCAACGCCAATGAGTCCGACCCCAAGGTAGTGTCAGGCCCGATATGCGACGTGATGATCCACGACCTGATACCCTATATCGACAGCACATACTCCACAATTGCCTCCCCGGCCGGACGAGGTATCGAGGGATTCTCAATGGGTGGACGCGGCGCACTGGCACTGGCATTCAGCTATCCCGAACTCTTTGGCGCCGTCAGCAGCATCGCCGGAGCGGTGGTCGACTGGGAGGAAGAACCCCTGCAGCGTGCCCTGGAATGCACCTTCGGCGATATCAACGACCCCTTCTCCCGCATCTACTTCGACGCATGGCATCCCAAGACGGCAGCCTGCCGCAACGCCCGCGCCATCAGGGAGGGGGATATGAAAGTGCGCATGTGGGTGGGCGACCGCGACCGCCTCTACGATGAAAACGGCAACCATATCACAGCCCGATTCGACCGGCTCCTCAACCGCCTCGGCATAGAGCATACGCTCACCATAGTGCCGGGTGCCGACCACAACCCCTCGGAGATCTTCGACCCTGCGGTCAATCCTTACGACTTCTCATTCTGGCGACAGGCCTTCTCACGGGGCGCGGATGCCGCGCTCCCCGCGGATGTGGCCGCATTCATCAGCGCAAATTTCCCGGAGCAGAGTGTAGCCGAAGCCACCGTATCCCCCGAGACCAACGGCGACCACTGGCTCGTGACCCTTTCCGACGGCACCGCCCTCAAATTCAACGAACACGGCAACTGGATCCGCGTGCAGACCCAAGGCGACGCATCAGCCGTGCCCGACTCGATGATCAAGGATGAGATACGCAGCTATCTCTCGGCCAATGCGGCCGGAGCGAAGGTGGTGCGCATAGAGAAAGTGCCACGCGTGGGCTACGACGTGCTCCTCTCCGACGGACGCACACTCCGCTTCGACACCGCCGGAGTCCCCATCGCCTGACCCCGCATGGCCTGACCCGCACCCCCTCCCGCGCATACACACAGATTCCCTTGCTGCCGATATCCCTCTCCGCAGCAAATGCAAATCCCGCGGAAGCGACCTCCTGACAGGTCGCTTCCGCGGGATATTCTCAGATCCGGATGTGTGGGTTCACTCCGGGGATTCCTGGCGCGCCACGCGGCGGAGCATCCGCCGGATGGTGCGCCATTTCGGCAGAATGGCCTGCGGACGCACCGGCGCGTAACTCACCGTAATCACTACCAGCGAGAGCAGGGCAGCTATCAGCAGCCAGCCGTAGATCTCCTTCATCGACACCACGAGCGCCTGCATCCGCACCATCCCGTAGAGCGCCCCTAAAGGGAGCGCCCCTTCGGGCGACGATGCCGTAAAGGCACTCCCGATGATGGCCGTGTTGCTCTCCATGACGCGGCGCAGTATCTCGCCGATCAGGGCCGGACCGAACGTGGCCCCCATCACCGCCCCGGTGAATCCGTTGACCGTAAGCGCCTGCGGAAAGACCATGAACGGCAGTCCCCCCTGCAGGATGGAGGTGAGGTAGACTATCGAGATTATCACCGAGGCAGCCCCGCGGGCAAACAGCGGGATGAAGAGCATCTCCTTCTCCACTCCATAGTCGATCATGAAATAGAAATACGCCAGATAGATGGCCGCCAGTGCGAATGCTATGGCGGTCATCGTCTTATACCGCCATTTGCGCAATGCAAAGGTGAGCCACGTGAATGCGCTCCCCGCCACAATCCCGGCAAATACATACCAGTTGAGATCGATCAGGTTGGTCTCGTCGAAACCTAAGATGGCCGAAGCATACGTATGCTCAAACACATGCTCCGTAGCCAGAAGCGTGAAGAATACCAGATATATCAGCGATGCGCGTATCACGTTGCGGTTCTTTAGCGCCATGAAACTGATATAGGGGTGATGCAGGAAGGAGGCCCGCCAGAGGTTGAGCACAAGGCAGGCCGCGCCGAGCAGGGCCGCGCCGCGGATCTCGACGGCATCCCACCAGTCGAAGTAATTGCCGTAGACGCATATGAACGTGAAGCACATCATGAAGCCCGCCCAAAGCACCGCCCCGATCCAGTCGATACCCAACAGGGGGATGAACATCGGGGCCCGCACCGGGCGCACCAGCACGAGCACCATCAGCATCATAAGCCCGAGCAGGGCGATCATGATCCAGTGCATATACTCCCACTGCCAGAAAAAGGCGCAGTAGACCGTGGCTATCCCGCTGAGCTGAATGGCGCTGTCGACCACGTATGCTCAAACACATGCTCCGTAGCCAGAAGCGTGAAGAATACCAGATATAT
>CAMWRH010000029.1 GCA_947176605.1 uncultured Porphyromonadaceae bacterium | reverse complement strand
GATCGACAAGCGCGTCAGCGGCGTATTCACCGGAGCCTACGCCATCAACCCCCTTACCGGTAAGGAAATACCCGTATATGTGAGCGATTACGTACTGGCAGGCTACGGCACGGGTGCCATCATGGCCGTGCCGGCCCACGACTCGCGCGACTATGCCTTCGCACGCCACTTCAATCTCCCCATAATCCCTCTGATCGAGGGTGCCGACGTATCGGAGGAGAGCTTCGACGCCAAAGAGGGTGTGATGATGAATTCCGAAGGGCCGGAGCTCAATCTCAACGGGCTGCAGGTCAAGGAGGCCATCGCACGCACCAAGCAGTTTATCGAGGAGAAAGGGCTGGGTAAGGTTAAGGTCAACTACCGCCTGCGCGACGCCATCTTCTCGCGTCAGCGCTACTGGGGCGAGCCGTTCCCCGTATACTACAAGGACGGCATCCCCTATCTGATGGATGAGAAGGAGCTGCCGCTGCTGCTCCCGGAAGTCGACAGCTATCTCCCCACAGCCGACGGCCAGCCCCCGCTGGGGCGCGCCAAAGGGTGGACCACTCCGGAGGGCTTCCCGCTGGAGCTCTGCACGATGCCCGGATTTGCAGGCTCCTCGGCCTACTATCTGCGCTATATGGACCCCCACAACACGGAGGCCCTCGTAAGCCGCGAGGCTGATGAATACTGGCAGGATGTCGACCTCTATATCGGCGGCGCCGAGCACGCCACGGGCCACCTTATCTATTCCCGCTTCTGGAACAAGGTGCTCTTCGACCTTGGCCTGGTGGTAAGAAAGGAGCCGTTCCGCAAGCTCGTCAACCAGGGTATGATACAGGGTCGCAGCAGCTTCGTATACCGCATCAAGGACACCAATACATTCGTTAGCCACGGGCTGAAGGACAACTACGATGTGACTCCCATACGTGTGGATATCAGCATGGTCAGCAACGACATACTCGACACGGAGCGCTTCCGCGCATGGCGCCCTGACTTCGCCGACGCGGAGTTCATACTCGAAGACGGGCGCTATCACTGCGGCTATGCCGTGGAGAAGATGTCGAAGTCGATGTATAATGTGGTGAATCCGGACGATATCGTGGAGCGCTACGGTGCAGATACGCTCCGACTCTACGAGATGTTCCTCGGCCCTCTGGAGCAGTCGAAGCCCTGGGATACCAACGGTATCGATGGCGTCAACCGCTTCCTTCGCAAACTCGTGGGACTCTTCTCAAAGGCCGACCTCTCGCGCCGCGACGAGATGCCCAAGGAGGTGAAGAAGACTATGCACAAGCTCATCAAGAAGGTGACCCAGGATATAGAGGCTTTCTCATTCAATACCACTGTGGCAGCCTTCATGATCGCCCTCAACGAACTGACGGCGGCCAAATCCGACTCAGCCTCGGCAATGGAGATTTTCACCGTGCTCATAGCCCCCTTCGCACCCCATATCGCCGAAGAGTTCTGGCACGCGCTGGGTCACGACGGCACAGTGGCCGACGCCCAGTGGCCCGCCTGGGACGAAGCCGCCATCAAGGATGACACGGTGAAATATCCGGTAAGCTTCAACGGGAAGTCCCGCTTCCTGATCGAGGTGCCCGCAGGCACCGATGCCAAGGAGGTGGAGCGCCTGGCCATGGCCGACCCGGCAGCCGCAAAATGGCTCGAAGGGAAGACGGTGCGCAAGGTAATCGTCGTGCCCGGCAAGATTGTAAACATAGTCGTAGGGTAAGCGGAATCAGGATATTCGGCCCGCAGGCACCCTCCCCGCACTCCCCGGCTGACTCGCTGCGATGCGCGCGTAATTTCATAATAAAACTACGCGCGCATCGTTAAATTATAAACCCTCAATACATTATGACCACATCACCGCGTCGGCTGGTCTTCGCCAGCAATAATCCGCATAAGCTCAGTGAAATCCGGCGTATGGCCGGAGATAAATTCCATATCCTCTCGCTTGAGGATATCGGATGCCACGACGACATACCGGAGACTTCCCCCACCATCGAAGGCAACTCCCTCATCAAGGCCCGCTGGATAAAGGAGAAATACGGCTACGACTGCTTTGCCGACGATACCGGTCTGATTGTCGACGCACTCGACGGCGCGCCCGGAGTGAAGTCGGCCCGTTATGCCGGACCTGACTGCAACCCGGAGGCCAACATGGCCCTACTGCTGCGCAACATGCAGGGGATCGCCGACCGCCGGGCCCGATTCCGCACGGTGGTGACCCTCATAATGGGCGAAGACATAGAGCAATTCACCGGCGAGGTAGAGGGTGAAATCGCCACCGAACGCGACGGCTGCTCCGGATTCGGCTACGACCCGATATTCATAGCCGCAGAGACCGGCATGACTTTCGCCGCAATGGATGCCGATGCCAAAAACGCCATCTCTCATCGCGGCAGAGCCATCCGGAAGCTCTTCGAGCGCCTTGCATCTCTCTGAGTAACTTAACCATACCGATTTATCCGACCCGACATCACCATAATGAAAAAATTCATCCTCTCATTCACACTCGTCGCTGCCGCACTCCCGGCAGCGGCCGCCCTCTCGGGCCAGTGGTACAGCCATCCGACATTTGACAATTCCGTAATCGACGTAATCGATACCCCTACGCGCACATATTTCACCGGATATCCGCACCCTTACAGTGCCGCCATCTCGTATCTCGCATCTACTGACATGTCGCTGTTCTACTTCGACAAGGAGGGTGAAGAGATCGTGGCAGCCTATCAACGACACGATCTCAGCGCGCCCACGGTGCAGTCAATCAGCTACAACCCGGTAAAGGGGTATCTGCTCGTCACTTACAGCGACCAGGACATCGATCTGCTTTATGATGACGGTTCGGTGGCCAACATCGGTGCCCTTAAGAACGCGTCGCTCGCCGGCTCGAAGAATATCCGCAGCGTCTTCTTCGACGCTCCGGCCGACCGGATATGGATTGCCACGGATTTCGGATATGTGCTTATCGACGACGAGCGCCTCGAAGTGGCCGACTCCCGCAATTACGGCGAGCCGATCAATACCATTGCCCGAATCGGCGACGACCTCTATATCGTACTTGACCAGACCCCGGCATATACCGACAGCTCCGCGTCACATCCCGATGCGAATGGAGCCGCACAGGGTGGGGTGTTCAAGGCGAAACTCTCTGACGGTCGCCGCGCGCTTACCGACTATTCCCCCGTGACGGAATACGGATTCAACTCCTCGACCACATTTTATCCGCTCGGCGACTCGATGGTGATGTGCTGGACCCTCAACACCTCACCCTCAAGCCATGTGGCTTCCTACCGCATCACATCATCAGGACTCGACCTTATCCTGGAGCGCGACATCGACTACATCTACGAGGTATACCCCTGCAAGGACGGCTACACCGCCGTGAGCTACGGAAGCCTCAACATATTCAGCAACCAGAACGGCACGCTCCGCTTTGTGGCCCGCCATGACGACGAGAAGGGCAAACACACAGGCGCCGGATGGGACAATACCTACTACAACGCCTACGCCCGACTCGGACTGCGCGAATACACCATCGACTCCTCCAACAAGATGCAGCTCACACGCAATTACATGCGCCCCAACGCGCCGACTGCGTTCCTGAGCCGCAACTTCCTCTATCATCCCACCTACGGAATGCTGACCGGAGCCATCGGCATCGACCACGTATTCTCCGACAATAACCTCAACCACCAGTTCCTCCTCTCGGGACTCAAGAACCGCTTCTGGACACCCTACGGATTCGTATACCGCAACAATACCTACGCCACTGCGGCACGCGACCAGGTGGGCATGACCATCGACCCCGACGACAGCCGATACCTCTATATCGGCTCCAACGTTTCGGGCATAACACGCATCAATATGGAAGATGCCCAGGACGTGATATGCTACACCCATCCGGCTGATGCCCTGGCCTCGACTCCGGGATACGTAAAGCTCGGAGAGACCTCGAGCTGGGCACGCATATTCTCCTATACCGAGCCGCAGTTTGATGCCGACAATACCCTCTGGGTCTATAATTTCGACTACGATACGCGCGACTCAAAGCTAAACTTCAATTACCTTACAGCCGCCGACCGCCGCGCATCCTCAAGCGCCGCATCCGCACGCCCCTGGAAGAAGATGGAGTACCGTATCAACGGTCTGAGCGCTCTGTATGGCAAATTCCTTGCACTCCGCAACTCCGTCAACCGCAACATCCTCCTGTACATGGGACCCAACGGGATGGTGATCCTCAACCACAACGGCACCCCCGACAATACGACCGACGACACGATGGTGACAATCACCAAGTTCACCGATCAGGACGGTAATTCAATCTCATATTCCGCACCCAATCAGATGTACGAGGATCCCTCGACCGGAGTGGTATGGATAAGCAATTCGGAAGGGCTCTTCTACGCCACTCCACGCAATCTGATGCAGGGGCAGGCGGTGCTCAACCGTGTCAAGGTTTCGCGCAACGACGGCACATCGCTGGCCGACTATCTCCTTAACGGGGTCGAGGTCAATGCCATATGCCGCGACGGGGCCGACCGCATGTGGATAGCCACTACCGGCGCCGGAATCGTGGTGACATCTTCCGACGGCAAGCTGATCTATGATGAATTCAGCAAGGAGAACTCCGGCCTACCCTCCAATACGGTCTACGACATCGCCTACAACCCTGACGACAACAGCATCCTGATGTCGACGGAAAAGGGAATCGTGGAATTCTTCATCGGCGGATCGGCCTCCAACGCCGGCGCATCCGACCAGATACGGGCCTACCCCAACCCCGTGGCTCCCGACTATTACGGATGGGTCACAATCGACGGACTGCCCGACAATTCGCTGGTGAAAATCGCCGACTCGCGCGGTACAATCGTACGCGAACTCGGACGCGCCGAAGGGGGCTCGATACAGTGGGACCTCAACAATCTCCAATTCCGGCGCGTGCAGACCGGCGTATACTACATACTCGCCTCCCCCACCGGCGACAGCGGCAGCGAGTCGCGCGTAGGCAAAGTACTCGTCATGAACTAACACTCTCCTCTCCATCACATCCTAAAATGAAGACCCATCTCGCCATGCTTCTGGGAGTTTTCGCATTCGCGGCTTCGGCCCGATCACTGCATGTGACTCCCGGCACATTATCCGGACTGCTCTCCCCCACCCCCTCCGAAGCCTCCGGCAACTATCACGCACGTCAGGCCGACGACATCCTCATTCTGACCGGCAGCCTCGATGCCCGCGACTTCGAATCGCTGCGCTCGCTGGAGGGGGTACGCTCTCTCGACCTGTCGGATGTCAGCATAATGCGCTATTCATGCACGGAGCCGCTCTTCCCGGGGGGCACGCTGTTTGAGGAGGCCACACTCCCCCCTTACGCCCTTTTCGGCCTCCAGGTGGAGCAGCTCACATTGCCCGCCTCGCTGCGCAGCATATCCCGGGGAGCTCTCGCGGCCACCTCGGTACGCACCCTGTCGGTGCCGGAAGGGGTGACGGAAATCGGAGCGGATGCTTTCTACGACTCTCCACTGCTTGAAAAAATCACCCTCCCGGCATCGCTCACCTCGCTGGGAGCAAGGGCGATGGCAAATTGCCCGTCGCTCCGCTCTGTCAATCTTGACGCCACATCGGTCACCTCTCTTCCCGAAAGAGTGCTGGCGGCCACTCCGTCACTGCGGCAAGTGGGGCTTTCCAAAATCCGGCAGATAGGGCGCGAAGCCCTCTCCGGCTCCGGTCTGACCTATCTTATGCTTCCTGAAGCCCGCGAACTGGCACCGTTTGCCCTGAGCGGAATGCCGGAGCTGCAGGCTGTCTCCATACGCCATGACGCGATTATGGCCGAGGGTATCCTTATGGACTCGCCGTCGCTCACCGAGGTGAACGGTGTGCCCGACATACTCCCCGATCTCTTTACAGCCAATTGCACCACATTCTCTCCGGCAGGCGTCATGGCCACAGCCACTTCCATCGGACGGTTTGCCTTTGCCAATACCGGAGCCGACTTCTTCGTGCTCAGCCGCGAAGTGGCTCAGATCCGGCAGAGCGCATTCGCGGGATGCTCCTCTCTCTACGGCATTGATGCCCGCCAGCTGGCAGCCTTCACTCCCGAGGTGGATCCCTCGGCTTTCGATGGAATCTGCACGGCCGATGTCACGCTTATCGTCAAGGAAGGGTGCGAAATGGTATGGAGCAATCATCCGGTCTGGGGAATGTTCAATATCACAAGCTCCACTTCGGGAGTCGAGGCTGTAGAGCCTGATCCTGACAGTGTGCTGTCGCTGTATGTGGCAGCCGGAGAAGTGACCGGGCGCACATCAGAGGGATCTCTGTCGCTCGCCGTCTACGACATCGACGGACACCGGGTGCGTGTCGAGGCCTCGCCCGATTCCGAAATCCGGATCCCTCTCGCCGAACTGCCCAAAGGGATCCTGCTCCTCAATCTCACCGACAGCCACGGAGCCTGGCGGCGCATCAAGATAATCAACTGAGACCATACATACCGGTGCGGAAGATGGCCACAGCCACCTCCCGCACCGCTTACATACGCATAATAACCAAAACAACCGATCCGCAACATCATATACTACAAATGGGTAAAAACAAACTGAGGAAATTCGCCGAAATGAAAGAGATGAGCAACGTCGTGGAATGCCCGCGCGACATCCTTCTGGCCGACGGATTCCCGCTCAAAGGGAAATGGCGCACCGGATTCTTCACCGCTCCGAATCCGGTTGTGCTTGAGCTCGGATGCGGCAAGGGAGAATACACCGTCGGGCTGGCCCGGCGCAATCCCGACTGCAACTACATCGGTATCGACATCAAGGGAGCACGAATGTACAGCGGCGCCCGCGAAGCTCTGGACAGCGGCATAGCCAACGCCGCATTCCTGCGCACCGAAATCGAACTGATCGACAGCTTCTTCCTCCCCGGCGAGGTGAGCGAAATCTGGATCACATTCCCCGACCCGCAGATGAAGAAGGTCAACAAGCGCCTCACCTCCACCCGCTTCCTGAATTCCTACCGCCGCATAATGGACGCCGACGGAATCGTGAACCTAAAGACCGATTCGCCGTTTCTATTTGAGTACACCAGGCGTCTGGCCACCCTCAACGGCCTTGAGATACTCGACCTCTCCACCGACCTCCACGGCGAAGGGCGCCGGGATGCCACCACAGCCATCAAGACCTACTACGAGTCGCAATGGCTCTCACGCGGGAAGACCATCAAGTATATCTCGTTCCGCATCGGCAGCGGGGAGCTCCGTGAGCCCGACGTGACCGACCTTGAGAAAGACGATTACCGCGCCATACCGCGTTTCAACCCCAACGAAGAGATAAAACCCAACCCGAAATATGACTCTGTATCCTAACCTTATAATCGACACGCTGCGCTCAGTGCGCTATCCGGGCAACGGAAAAAGCCTGGTCGATAATGAGATGGTGGCCGACGACATTCGCATCGACGGCAATAAGGTCAGCTTCTCGCTGATATTCGAAAAGCCTACCGACCCCTTCATACGTTCGGTAGTACGCTCGGCCGAAGCGGCCCTGCAGCAGGCCCTCGGCCCGGAACTCGACATAAAGGGCAACATCGCCGTGCAATACCTCAGGCCACAGTGTGAGCAGCCGGCCAATCCGCTGCCCGGTGTGAAGAATATCATCGGCATATCATCCGGCAAAGGTGGTGTGGGCAAATCCACAGTAGCCGCCAATCTCGCGGTGGCTCTGGCGGCAAAAGGGTATAAGGTAGGCCTCCTTGACGCCGATATCTTCGGCCCGTCGATGCCAAAGATGTTCGGCGTGGAGGACGAGACCCTCTATATGGTGAATCAGGATGGGCGCGACTGGATCGAGCCGGTGGAGAAATACGGCGTGAAGATGCTCTCCATCGGATTCGTGGTGGATAAGGATGCCGCAGTGCTCTGGCGAGGAGGCATGGCCTCCAACGCATTGCGCCAGCTCATCACGGATGCCTGGTGGGGTGATCTCGACTATTTCCTGATCGACATGCCCCCGGGCACATCCGACATACATCTCACACTGGTGCAGACGCTCCCGATCACGGGTGTCGTGGTGGTAAGCACTCCGCAGCAGGTGGCCCTGGCAGATGCCCGCAAGGGTATCGCCATGTTCCGGGGCGATAAGGTGAATGTCCCTATCCTCGGCATTGTGGAGAATATGGCATGGTTCACACCCGCTCCGCATCCCGATGAGCGATATTACATCTTCGGAAAGGAGGGCGCACGCCGCCTGGCCGAAGAACTCGACGTAGAGCTCCTGGCCGAAATCCCCCTCGTGGCCGACATCTGCACCGACGCCGACTCCGGCCAGCCCACTACCCTGAAGATTCAGGCAGCCGAACTCACCGGGGCTGACCAATGGCTCACTCCGGAGGCCGCCGCATTCTCCACTTTGGCCGATAATGTGGTCAAGGCAATCGACCGGCGCAACTCGTCGCTTCCCCCAACACAGAAAGTAGAGGTGACCGGGAAATAATCCCGGCCCCCCCTGCTTCCTCCCCCCCTTTTTTCAATCCGCCATAACCGTGAGATATCTGCTTAAACTAATCTTCATCCTGACCCTGATCAGCCTGGTGCCGGCAGCGGCACAGGCACAGATACTGGGCACCGACAACCTGGAGGAGATGACCGATTCAATCAAAAAGGAGTTTGACTACGGCCCCTTCTTCGGATTATACAAAGACAATTACTTCACTGTCGGCACCGCTGTCGGTCAGAAACCCACTGCACTTAATTCGGATGTGAAATTCCAGATTTCACTCTCCATACGCCTCACCAATGCCACCCTCCCATGGCATACCTACCTGTATCTCTTCTACACGCAGCTGACGTTCTGGAACGTATTCCAGGACTCAATGCCCATGCGCGACATGAATTTCAACCCCGGTATCGGATGGACTAAACCCTTTTTCTCAAAAGACCGTTATATCGGCAAGATGACTCTTATAGTGGAGCATGAAAGCAACGGTAAGGACGGAGCCGACTCCAGGTCATGGAACCGCGTGGCCCTCGCAGGCTCAGCCGTAGTGACCGATTGGCTCATGGTGCACGCCAAATACTGGATCCCGATCATCGACAGCATGAACAACAGGGATATCCTCGAGTACTGCGGACTGTTCAGGGTAGGATTCACACTTACCTCATCCAACAAGCGTTGGCAAGGCAACATGAGCTTCGTGAAGCGTAAGGGGAACGTATTCAACTGGAATACCGTAGCCGAGGTGTCGTGGAAGGTCAGCGAGAAAGCCAACGTAAATCTCTTCGCCCAGTATTACAACGGATTCGGAGAGAATCTTATCGACTACAACCGCTTCCATTCCCGGCTCAGGGTAGGCCTGGTGTTTAAGCCTCACCTCTTCTCCGACTATTGACCGGGGTGCCTCCCATTCATGACGGCACCCGGGGCCTCCCCCACTCCCCCGTTCCTACGCCGCCCCGGGGGATGGCGTCAGGAGAGGGAGGAAATCTGATGATTCCACACACATCACCGGAAAATCGAAAAATACATACTTCATTCAAGATATTCTTACGATGCTATTCTTAGCCATACTACTGCTCGCAGCCATATGGATACTGACCGGAGGCACTCTGGGATGGCGACGCGTCACGGCAGCCGCCAATGCCGCGGCAGCCGACACCGCGACCGAAGGCGAAGCCTCCGGAGACGATGCAGTCACTCGCCGCCCGAAGGTATCGGTGGTAAGCTACGTCCTGCGCGACGAGGATGCCCTTGATGAATATATCGGCATTCTGCTGGCACAGGATTACCCGGATACGGAGATTGTGCTCGTGTGCGACGCTTCGGCGGAAGCCACAGCCAAAATCGCCGAAAAGTACGAAAACATCGAGCGGCTGCACATCACATTCATCCCGCCCGGATCGCATAATCTCAGCCGCCGCAAACTTGCACAGACCGTAGGCATAAAGGCGGCCACCGGAGAAGTGGTGCTGCTCACCTCTTCTTCGGTATTCCCCGTATCCACCCGATGGGTAAGCCTTATGGCAGCGCCCTTTGCCACGGACTCTACGATGGCAGTCACGCTGGGATACGTACACCCCGTAGCCGATGATTTCAGCTACGCCGGAAGATGGTACCGCCAGTTTGACCATCTGCTCGACTCGACACTCTGGATGGATGCCGCAATCACAGGCAATCCCTTCCGCGGCGATGGCTTCAACATGGCCTTCCGCCGCCAACTGTTTTTCGACAATAAAGGCTACGCCTCCACCATCCCCCTCATGGATGGCGACGACGACATATTCATCCGCGAGCTATCACGCTTCGGCCCGGTGACCCTGCAGTTGGCTCCCGATGCCATACTCGACTCCCATTGCGGCCAACAGACCGACAAATGCTATGCCGAACTCAAGGACCGCCGCATGTTCACCCGCCGCTATCTCCCGAAAGCCCCGTTCCTGCGGCAGGGATTCTTCTCCTGCTGCCAATGGCTGATGGTGCTGTCGGTCATGATCATACTGGCCCTGTGCATCCTTCCCCTCTGCGAGCCTTACGCCACCCGGATACTGCAGGGGCTCCCCTGGTGGCTCATTCGCCTCACGCCGGAGCCGCTCCTGATCGACGGATATCCGGTCATGGCCGTGGCGCTCGTCACGCTCGTCGCCACGTGGTGTGCCGAAGCCCGGACCTACCGCCGGCTTTCAGCCGCCCTGGGCTCAGCAAGGCTGTTCTTCGGGGTCATACCCTTCCTGTTATGGTGCCCGATCGGCGATTTCATATTCCGCATGAAGCACTTCACCACCCGCAAATCCCACTTCACCTGGCAACGCTGAGTGAGGCGGATGTTTGCTAATCTCGGCTTTTATTGTTAATTTTGCCACTATGGAGGAAATCATACCGAAAATCGACCGTGACCTGATTCTGGCCGAACTCACCGAAGAGCGCCTGCTGCGTCATACCAACAAAGCCCACAACCGTCTCTACGTGGTCGATGCCCACACCGCGCCACACACCATGCGCGAAATCGGCCGCCTGCGTGAAATAGCTTTCCGTGCCGCCGGCGGCGGCACCGGGAAGAGCTGCGACATCGATGAGTATGACCTAATGCAGCCACCTTGCCGACAGCTCATCGTCTGGGACCCCGACCATCAGGAGATTGCCGGTGGCTACCGATTCATACTCGGACAGGACGTGGCCGTGGTCGATGGTGTGCCACGCATCGCCACATCCCATATGTTTGACTTCTCCCAACGCTTCCTTACCGACATCCTGCCCGGCACGATCGAGCTCGGACGCTCCTTCGTGGCCACCGACTACCAGGCCTCCGGAAAGGGGCAGAAGGCACTCTACGTGCTCGACAATCTATGGGACGGCCTGGGGGCGCTCACCGTTATATATCCGCAGATACATTATCTTTTCGGCAAGGTCACAATGTACCCCTCCTTCGGGCAGCACGAACGCGACCTGATACTCTGCTTCCTGAAAAAACACTTCCCCGACCCCGACCGGCTCGTCACCCCGCGCAATCCGCTGCAATGCGGCGCCGACCGGCCTGAGGTGCGCGCCGTGTTCACCGGAGCCGACTTCCGGGAGGACTACAAGATCCTGCATTCGCTTATACGGCAGTCTAACAAGAACATACCGCCTCTGGTCAACGCCTACATGTCGCTATCGCCGACGATGCGTATGTTTGGCACAGCCATCAACGACGAATTCGGAGATGTCGAGGAGACAGGTATCTTCTTAAAGATTTCCGACATTTTAGAGGAGAAGAAACGCCGCCATATCGGCACATATACCCCCGCCCGGACTCCCGACTGAGGAGCCATCGGCACGGGCAGCCATCCCCACGATTCCCCTCCTCCATAACCCCGTCATCTCTCCTGATGGCACTTACCATCCTCCATCCAGTCAAATCTAAAGCACATCACAGATGAAAAACATCGCAATCACCGGGGCCGACGGTTTTATCGGCAGCCACCTCACCGAAGCCCTGCTGGCCGAGGGTTGCCACGTAAAGGCACTCGCCCAGTACAACTCGTTCAACAACTGGGGCTGGCTCGAACAGGTATCGCATCCATCGCTCGAAGTGGTGACCGGAGATGTGCGCGACCCCAATTTCTGCCGTGAGTTCGTGAAGGGCGCCGACACGGTGTTCCATCTCGCAGCCCTCATAGCCATCCCCTATTCCTACGTGGCGCCCGACTCCTATATCGACACCAATGTCAAGGGGACGCTCAACATCTGCCAGGCATGCCGCGATGCCGGAGTGGAGCGGCTGCTGGTCACTTCCACATCCGAAGTCTACGGCACGGCCCTGCGTGTGCCCATCGATGAGTCGCACCCGCGTCAGCCCCAGTCGCCGTATTCGGCCTCAAAAATCGGGGCCGATGCCATCGCCATGAGCTTCTACAATGCCTTCGGCCTGCCGGTGACACTCGTAAGGCCTTTCAACACCTATGGCCCGCGCCAGTCGGCACGCGCCATAATCCCCACCATCATCTCGCAGATAGCATCCGGCCAAAGGGTGATCAAAGTGGGCGACCTCACGCCGACACGCGACTTCAACTACGTCACCGACACCTGCCGCGGATTCATCGAAATAGCCCGCAGCCCGCTCACTGTCGGTGAAGAGGTCAACATCGCCACCGGCACCGAAGTGACAATGCAGCAGACTCTCGACACCATAGCCCGCCTGATGGAGGCCGATATCACCTGGGAGCGCGACCCGGCCCGCATCCGCCCTTCGAAAAGCGAGGTATTCCGCCTATGCGGCGACAATTCAAAAATCAAAAGCCTCACAGGATGGACTCCGCAGATCTCTCTCGAAGAGGGACTGCGACGCACAATCCAATGGTTTACGACACCCGGCAATCTTGCCGGATATAAAACCGGCATATACAACGTATGAGCAACAAGACCATCAACATACTCATGCTCGGGGGTGCCCGGCGTGTATCTATGGCCGAACAGCTGATCAGATCAGCCAAACGCCTGGGCCATGAAGTGAAACTTATCAGCTACGAGCTGCTCCGGGAAGTGCCGATCGCCGTAGTGGCCGAAGTGGTGATCGGACCGAAATGGTCAGACCCCACCGTAGTCGACGACATATGCCGCCTCTGCCGCGAGAAGGAAGTGGATATCATCCTCCCCTTCGTGGATGGTGCCATCGAAGTGGCTTCCCGCTGCCGCGAGCAGCTCCCCGGAGTATTCATCCCGGTGGTGGAAAGCGGCCTGGCAGGCAAGATGTTTGACAAAATCGAGGCCGCAAAACTCTTCAAGGAGGCAAAGCTGCCGATCCCGCGCACGTATACCGCAATCAACGCCGAAATGCCCGCAATCGCCAAGCCGCGCCACGGCTCGGCATCACGCGGCATCAAGATATTCCACAATATCGATGAGCTGATGCACCTCGACAACCTGCAGGAATATCTGGTGCAGGAATATATCGAGCACAACCGCGAATATACCGTCGACTGCTACGTGTCGCAGACCGGCGAAATCCTCGTCACCGTCCCGCGTCTGCGCATGGAGGTGATGGGGGGAGAAGTGACTCGCACCCGCACCGTCAGCAACTCCACGCTCATCGACATGAGCCGCGAAGTGCTCACCGTGTTCGGATTCCGCGGACCGGTGACCCTGCAGTTTCTTGAAGATACCGACTCGGGCAGATTCCTGCTTATGGAAATCAACCCGCGTCTGGGAGGCGGTGTGATCTGCTCCATATTCGCCGGAGCGCCGATTACCGATTATATCATCCTCGAGGCACTCGGCTCTCCCGTCAGCCCCACGCTCGACTGGAGTCCCGACACTCTGATGGCAAGATATCAGAAAGAGGTGATCTTCTTCAATTCCGGCAAATAACCGCCGCCACATTAACACCAACCAGAATCTCATGAGCAAACACACCATCATAATCGCCGAGGCCGGAGTCAACCATAACGGCGACCTCGGCATGGCACGCGAGATGGTGCTCAAGGCCAAAGAGGCCGGTGCCGATTACGTGAAGTTCCAGACCGCCGTGCCGGAACTCGTAATTTCGGCCTATGCCCCCAAGGCGGAGTATCAGAAGCATACCACCGGCGAAGCGCAGTCGCAGCTGGAAATGTGCAAGGCCATACATCTACCGCTCTCCGACTATGCCGGCCTCAAGGCTCTGTGCGAGGAGGTAGGGATCGGTTTCATGTCGACTCCGTTTGACCTCGTGTCGGTCGATCTGCTCGCCTCGCTCGGGCAGGATTATTTCAAGGTGCCGAGCGGGGAAATCACCAATCTCCCCTACCTGCGCAAGATTGCGAAAGCCGGAAGGCCGGTGATCCTGTCATGCGGCATGGCCACTCTCGAGGAGACCGACGACGCGGTGCGCATCCTCACAGGCTCGCATCCTCACTACCCCTCTGAATCCGCGCTCACCCGCGACGACATTATCGTGCTGCACTGCAACACGCAGTATCCCACCCCATACACCGATGTCAATCTCAGCGCAATGCTTGAACTGCGCGACCGCCTGGGTGTGCGCGTGGGATACTCCGACCATACCTGCGGCATAGAAATCAGTCTGGCGGCAGCCGCCCTCGGCGCCGAAGTGGTGGAGAAACACTTCACCCTCTCGCGGAGCCTCCCCGGCCCCGACCACAAGGCCTCGATAGAGCCTCATGAACTGCGACTGCTCGTAAGCTCGATCCGCAACATTGATGCCGCCTTAGGCGACGGGCATAAGCGCGTCACCGACTCCGAACGACCTAATATCGAAGTGGCACGCAAAAGCATCGTGGCCGCACGCCCGATACGCAAGGGTGAGACTCTCTGCGAGGAGAACATCACCGTAAAACGCCCCGGCAACGGCATATCTCCCATGCGCTGGGACGAGATAATAGGCACTCCCGCCTCACGCGACTTCGATACCGACCAGCTTATCGCGCCATGAAGATTGCCATCGCCACCGGCACCCGGGCCGACTGGGGGCTATTGCATCCACTTGCCGTCACCCTGCGGCAACGGGGCACGGATCCCCTCATCCTGGCCACCCATCAGCACCTGATGCCGCAGATGGGGAATACTCTGGAGGAAATAAAAGCCGACGGATTCTCCCCCGCAATGACCATACCGGCATTTGGCTCCGCCCCTGAAATAATGGCTATGGCCGCCCGAGGATTTGCCGATGCATTGCGTATCACGGAGCCCGACGCACTCGTAATCCTGGGCGACCGATGCGAGATGCTCGGCGCCGCCTCGGCAGCCCTGCTGTCGGGAGTGCCGGTGGTCCATATCGCCGGAGGCACCGTATCGGAGGGGGCGTTCGACGACTCCGTGCGCCACGCCATCACCAAAATGGCTACCCTCCATTTCCCGGAGACCGACATGTGCGCCCGCAGGATCCTGCAGATGGGAGAAGACCCGCAAAATGTGGTCACCGCCGGAGCCTTGGGGGTAAGCAATACCCTCAGTGTGCCACGTATGGACCGCCATGAGCTTTCGCTCTCGCTCGGCGGATGGGATCCGGGCGAACGCTTCCTTGTGGTGACCCTTCATGCCGCCACGCTTGCCGACGGCGAGCCCCTGCGCGTGCAGCGCAACATGCTCGATGCCCTGGCGCTTCTCCCTCAGTCATGGCGCATGATAATCACCTACCCCAACAGCGATGTCGACCCGGCACCCCTGATCGCGGGGCTGCATGAATTCGAGCGCCGTCTGGGCAGCCGGGTCAAAGTGGTGCCGTCGCTTGGACGGGTGCGCTATATCTCGGCCGTGGCCCTGGCCTCGGGTGTGGTGGGCAACAGTTCGAGCGCCCTTGTGGAAGTGCCCTCGCTCGGCACCCCCTCGCTCGACATCGGCTCCCGCCAGAAAGGGCGCGAGCATGGACCCTCGGTGCTGCATTGCGGCACTTCCTGCGAGGCGATACGCCACGGGCTCGACCGCCTGCTGAGCGCCCCCGTGCAGTCACTGGCCGCAGAATGCGTCAATCCCTACTCCCGCCCCGATACCCCGGGCATAATCGCCGGCAGGATTCTATCCTACCCATTCCACCGGTTCCCGGCCAAACACTTCCATTGCCACGGCGATGGCTCCTCCTCCGGGACATAGCCGGCTGACGCCGCAGCAAACCCTACCTCTTCCTCGGCCGTTAAATCATATATCCCGATACATGACAATGCCACAATACCTCTACCTCATACCAGCCCGGGGGGGAAGCAAGGGGATACCCGGAAAGAACATCCGCCCGCTCTGCGGCACCCCCCTCATCGGCCACACCATACGCCAGGCGCTCGAAGTGGCGCGACAGGAAGATGTGGTGGTCACTACCGACGACGAAGCCATAGCCGACACGGCACGTGCCGCCGGGGCCTCTGTCCCGTTCATGCGTCCGGCCTGTCTGGCCACCGACACCGCATCCTCACGCGATGCGATACTCCATGCCCTTGACTGGATGGAGAGCCACGGGCGCCACTATGACGCTGTGGTTCTGCTGCAGCCCACCTCCCCCCTGCGACTGGCCGACGACATAAGCCGCTGCATCACCGCCTTCGAACAGGCACGGCGCGACGGCCTGGATCCGGAGATGGCGGTGACCGTATGCGAAGCCCGCACCAATCCATACTATTCCGCATTCGAAACCGACCCCGACGGATTCCTGCACATCTCCAAAGGCGACGGCCACTATACCCGCCGTCAGGATGCGCCCAAGGTATGGGAATTCAACGGCGCCGTCTACGTAATCGATGCCCGGGCCCTGCGGCGCGAACAGATCTCACGCCTGCGGCGCACAATACCGGTAGAGATGCCCTCCTCGCGAAGCATCGATCTTGACACCCCCTCCGACTGGGACCGCGCCGAAGAGGCGATGCGCCGCCTGAAAATGTCGTAACCCTCTTTATCAACATATACTTATCTCACCCTCGCAATGAAAACCCCAGACGATGATTTAAGACTTAAGGAACTGGCTACCGCCCCGATAGGCCGACTGCTCTTGAAATACAGTCTGCCCGCCGTCACGGGCACCGTGGTCAGCGCCCTTTACAATATAATCGACTCCATCGTAATAGGCCACGCCATCCCCGACCCCAACGTAGTGGCCGGTATCGCCGTGACATTTCCTGTCATGACCCTGGCCACGGCCCTCGGTATGCTGATCGGCGCCGGCGCCGCCACGAGAGTCTCGATCGTGCTCGGACAGAAAGACCATCGCCGGGCTGAAGTGATCCTCGGCAACAGTGTGCAGCTCAGCATCATCATAGGCATAATCTACGCCAGCTGCTTCGCGATATTCATCGACCCGATCCTCACCATGTTCGGCGCCTCGCCGGCCACTCTCCCGTATGCCCGGGAGTTCATATTATGGGTTCTCCCGGGGATGGTGCTCATCAATCTCACGTTCTCCTACAATAATGTGATGAGAGCCTCCGGGTATCCGGCAAAGGCCATGTATACCAACATGATAGGGGCAGTGCTCAATGCAATCCTCGCCCCGCTGTTCCTTTTCGGATTCCACTGGGGCATACGTGGAGCGGCACTGGCCACCGACATCTCGATGCTCGTGACATGCATCTGGGTGATGAGCCACTTCTTCAATCCCCGCAACACGCTGCATTTCACCCGGGGCACATTCCGTTTCGACTGGCCCGTGATACGCTCGGTGCTCTACATCGGCATGGCCCCGTTCCTGATCAATGTATGCGGATCGATAATCAACGCCATAGTCAACAACTCGCTGCTCCATTACGGTGGCGACAACGCGATTGCCGCCGTAGTGGTGTTCAACCGTTTCGTCACCATCTTCGTCTTTGTCGTAATGGGGATATGCCAGGGGATGCAGCCGATACTGGGCTACAACTATGGAGCCGGCAAGTACGACCGGCTCTTCCGCACCCTGCGCATGGCGGCAATCACAGCTGTGATCATCACCACTATCGGATGCATCGCGGCGCATATCTGGCCCAACCGGATTTCCGGAATGTTCATGACCGATACGGCTCAGATTTCGGAAGCCGTCAATTGCCTGCGTATCGCCACAATCAGTTTCTGGATGGTCGGATTCCAGGTGATTGCCACCAACTTTTTCCAGAGTCTCGGCATGGCCGGAAAGGCGGTGTTCCTCAGTCTGACGCGCCAGATCATATTCATGGTGCCGCTGCTGTTTATCCTGCCGCCGATTTTCGGACTCAACGGGGTATGGGGAGCCTTCCCCATCTCCGACTTTATCGCAACCATTGTGGCATCGGTAATGTTGATATGGCAGATACGCCGCATCAGGCGGCAGACCCCCGATGTCACTCTGAATAACTGAAATCCCACCAATGAACTATACACCTGCAGCCCGCCTCATATTCCGCCGCCGCGGACTCCGCACCGACTCCTGGAAAGGGCATGGCGCCGAAATCCAGGACGCGCAGCTGAGATGGCTCCTCTTCCGGGGAGCCTCCACGGAATATGGCCGGACACACAGCTTCGAACAGATACTCCGCTCGGCCAATCCGGCCGCCGGCTTCGCACGCACTGTCCCGATGGTGGACTATGAGCGCCTGCGCCCCCTTGTGATGCGCATGACCGACGGTGAGCCCGATATCCTCTGGCCGGGCCACTGCCATAACTTCGCCCAGTCGAGCGGCACTTCGGGAGGCCGCTCCAAGTATATCCCCATCACCCCGGAATCGCTCAACGTCAATCACTTCCCCGGAAGCGCCGATGTCGTGGCTCAGTATCTGCGCCACTTCCCGGAAAGCCGTCTGTTCGCAGGAAAGGGGCTGATTCTCGGGGGCTCGTTTGAGACTATGCTCCATCCCAAAGGGCACAATGTCAAGGTAGGCGACCTATCGGCTACCCTTATCGACCGTATCCCGGAAATGGCCAACATCTTCCGTGTGCCCGACAAGAAGACCGCCCTGCTTGCCGACTGGAACGTAAAGCTCGACCTCCTGGCCCGCGCCGCAATCAAGGCCGATATCACCAACATCAGCGGCGTCCCCTCGTGGTTTCTGCGAGTGATACGCCATGCCCTCGAAATCTCGGGGAAGGAACATGCCTATGAGCTTTGGCCCAATCTGGAAGTATTCTTCCACGGCGGAATCTCGTTCGAGCCCTACCGCAATGAGTATGAGCAGCTCTGCGACCCGGCAAAGATGCATTATTTCGAGACCTACAACGCCTCGGAAGGGTTCTTCGCCACACAGGCCTCTCGCGACAACGAGGGGATGCTGCTGCTCATCGACAACGGCATATTCTACGAGTTTCTCCCCATCGACGCACCCGCCGGCACACACCCCGTCGGCGTGGATGAAGTGGAATGCGGCAAAGTCTACGAGATGATCATCACCTCTTGCAACGGGCTGTGGCGCTACCGTATCGGCGACACGGTGGAAATCATCTCCACCGACCCGGTCAGACTCCGTGTGGCCGGACGCACACATTCCTTCATCAATGCCTTCGGCGAGGAACTGATGGAATCCAACGCCGACCAGGCCATAGCCGAAGCCTCGCGAATCACCGGCGCACACGTGCGCAACTATACCGCAGGCCCGCTCTATGCCTGCGGCCGCCGCAAAGGGCGACACCAGTGGCTCATCGAATGGGATACACCCCCGGCCGACATGGCAGCCTTCGCCGCCGCACTCGATGAGTCGCTGCGCAACCTCAATTCCGACTATGCGGCAAAACGCGGCGGCAACATATTTCTCGATACCCCCGAAATCATATCGCTTCAGCCCGGGACTTTCGACCGGTGGCTGTCGGAACATGGCAATGGCAAACTCGGCGGCCAGCGCAAGATCCCACGCCTGCATAATGACCGCAATGTCATCGAATCGCTGCTCCAATTTGGAATTTGAATCTATTTTTTGTAATTTTGCAATTGCCGTGGGCTCATCTCTCCATGGTGCCGATTCATTGACTTATAAATACCAGAACCGACATCTTGAAATACATTCTTCACATATTCCTGTCGCTGTTTCTTCTGCTCACGGCCCTGATCCCTGCGGTCAATGCCTCACGCCCCGCATCGCTCCCCTCTGCGGAACAGCCCGATACGGTGCCGCCTGATACCGTACCCGCTGACTCGATCCCGGTTGATGCCGTACCCGTTGACTCGATTCCGGCTGACTCGATTCCGGCTGATACCATACCCGCTGACTCGATTCCGGTTGATACGATTCCGGCCGATACGGTGGCATATGGACCCGGCGGAGTGCCCGTACATCCGGAATGGCCTTATACGATGGCTTCGCGCACCATCCCCCTGATGTATATCAATACCGAGGAGATGGCTCCGATCCTGGATAAGGTGAATTACGTTCAGGCCGGATGCTTTATCGAAGTGCCCGACAGCACCGACCGCTGGCTGCCGCTTGGCGACGCCGACAATCCTGTGGCTCTCGAGATACGCGGACGCGGCAACCACACCTGGTACAATCTCCCCAAGAAATCCTATAAGCTGAAATTTTCGAAAAAGGCATCTCTGCTCGGCATGCCGGCCCATAAACATTATGCGCTGATTTGCTACGACCCCTTCTACACCTCGATGTGGCTCGCACCGCTCGTGGGAATGCAGGTGAGCCGGCTGGTGCAGCCCGACTGGGTGCCGCGCATGGAGCCGGTGGAAGTGGTGCTCAACGGCGAATACCGTGGCCTGTACCTGCTGGTGGAGTCGATCAAGGTGGATCCCAACCGACTTGACATCACCGTGCAGGAGGAAGAGTCGGAGGATCCGGCCACCGTAAGCTCAGGCTGGGTCGTGGAGCTCGACAATCAGGACGACGAGTTCCAGATCAGCATCCCCTGCGGCAACACGAAGGGTGTGCTGCGCGTCACATACAAGGAGCCCGAAGCCCTCTCCGACATGCAGCTGCAATGGCTCACATCAGAGTTCACCCACCTCAACGATCTCATAGAGAATCCGCTCGACCACCCGCATGAGCGCTGGACCGACCATTTCGATGTCCCCTCAATAGCCCGCTATATGGTGATACGCGAATTGCTCCACGATCTCGACGGATATTCCGGAAGCCAATACTTCCACCGCGACCTCGGTTCCGACAAGTGGGTGGCCGGACCGATGTGGGACATGGAGTTCTGGCCCGACCCGAAACCGGCCTGGATTGCGGACTACAGCCGCTGGTCGCTCCTCAACTGGATACCCTACATGATGAAATCGGCGATGCTCAACGATTGCTTCCGCCAGGAATGGACCCGATTCTATCACGGCAATTTCCAACAGATATTCGACTTTATCGACGACATTGAGGCCACATACCTTGCCGCCGACCTTGCCAATACGGCGCGCTGGCCCGAAGAATACTACTCACTCGACGAGAAACTGGCCCAGGTGCGCTATAACCTGCAATACAACGCAGCCTGGATAGATGCGCGGCAGGTATGGGACTATCAGGTCAGCGTAGGAGTAGCCACCACCCCCGCCGGCACCGGCTCCGCAATCCGCGGCAGCTTCCCCTATCCCGTCTGCACAGCCCCCTCGGGAGGAGCCCTGCTTGAAATCCTTTCGCCGGAAGGCGCGCTGCTCCTGAGCCGCAGGCTCTCGGAAGGGAGCCACGTGGTCGACCTCTCGGCATGGAGCGCCGCCGCAGGCTCGCCGATACTCATAATGCGGCTCTCGGCCGCAGATCCGCAACTCGGAATGAACCCCACGGTGATGAAATGTGTTATGCAGTAGAAGAGTTTGCATACAGTCCGGATTCCTCTCAGAGGGGAGGCATCAGAATGCCGCGACGGGACCAATCTCTCCGACACATGGATTTCACTATAAAAATATTTAAAAATTTGGAGGTTTGAATTTTTGGGTGTAATTTTGTAGATATAACCCTTGAGCATCATACCTTCCGATTATACCGAGCGGAGCCGGATTGAGAATCCGTCCGTAAGGTAGCAGAACTTGCAACTCTTTTTTGGAAAAATGTATAAATCAACATCCGAGAAGTACCTGCGCTCCACAATAGTGCTGGCTATCGACACAGTGACATCTATCCTGGCCTCATGCCTGGTGCTGATGTTCGGTTATTTCATTAAAGGCGAACATGCCATAGGTTCGGATTATTTCAACTGGACCTGGTTCATCACTGCCTGTGCCGCATCTGTCATAGCGCTGTATGTCACGCGAGTCTACCAGCTCGTGATCCGCTTCTCAACCATACGGGAATTCTCCCGCGTATGTCTTGCCGCATTCGCCAAGGAGATACTCATGATCGTGGGCGTCGGCGTGTTTGACGGAGCCCACTCTTTCCGCATGATCATGGCTCTGATCGGCCTTGACTTCCTCATCACCGTGGGAGCGCTTCTGCTCGTGCGCGTCCTGATGCTGTGGGTCTACTGGCTAATCAACCGCACCCGCCTCTCGGGTCAGGATGAAGACGTGGTGGATGTGCTCGTATACGGTATCGGCGCCAAATCGGCATCCGTGCTTACACGCCTCCGCACCTCCACTCACTACCGCGTCGTAGGCTTCCTCTCCCCCGACGATGTGGTAAAGGACACGCTCCTGATGGGCAAACCCATCTACTACTTCCACGATGAGGCCGGCGTGAAATACGTAATCAACAAGTCGCACGCCCAGGGTATACTCTTCGCCTATCATCTCGATGCCCATGAGGAGCAGAACCGTCTGGTGGAATATTGCCAGCATCTGGGTGTGAAGATGTACATCGCCCCCTCCATCGATGAGATGACCGACGGGAAGATGACCACTCCCCCCATCCGCAAGATCAAGATCGAGGACCTCCTGGGACGCTCCGAAATCAAGATCAACATGAAGGAAATCCGCGATAATTTCCAGGGTAAGACGGTGCTCGTCACCGGAGCTGCCGGATCTATCGGCTCGGAACTCTGCCGCCAGCTGGCCGGGCTGGGGGTGAAGCATCTCGTGATGTTTGACAATGCCGAAACGCCGCTCCACAATGTGCGTCTGGAATTTGAAGACAACTATCCCAATCTGTACTTCACTCCCGTCATCGGCGATGTGCGCCGCAAGGAGAGACTTGATTATGTGTTCCGCAAGTACAAGCCGCAGGTAGTGTTCCATGCCGCAGCCTACAAGCACGTGCCCCTGATGGAGGAGAATCCCTGCGAGGCGGTGATGGCCAATGTGCAGGGCTCGCGCAATGTGGCCGACAAATGCGTGGAATATGAGGCCGAGAAGATGGTGATGATCTCTACCGACAAGGCCGTCAACCCCACCAATATCATGGGTTGCACAAAGCGCCTGGCCGAAATCTACGTGCAGTCGCTCGGTCTGGCCATCGAGAAGGGGCTGGTGAAGGGTAAGACTCAGTTTGTCACCACACGCTTCGGCAATGTGCTCGGCTCCAACGGTTCGGTAATACCACGCTTCACGGAGCAGATTGAGCGCGGAGGCCCGGTGACTGTGACCGACCCGCAGATACGCCGATTCTTCATGACCATCCCGGAGGCATGCCGTCTGGTGATGGAGGCCGCCACAATCGCCACAGGCACCCAGATTTTCGTATTCGACATGGGCACACCCATTAAGATCGACGACCTGGCACGCCGCATGATTTCACTGGCCGGATTCACCCCCGACAAGGATATCGCCATCGAATACACCGGTCTGCGCCCGGGCGAAAAGCTCTACGAGGAGGTGCTGGCCACCAAGGAGAATACCATACCGACCGACCATGACCGAATCTTCGTGGCCAAGGTGCGCGAATATGAATACGACAACGCCTGCGCCACATCCGATGAGCTCTACAGTCTGGCCGCCCAAGTGGAAATCCCGGAGATGGTGAAGCTCATGAAACGCACCGTGCCCGAGTTCATCTCGAAGCATTCCGTATTTGAGATCTACGATAAGAAGGACTGAACCCCTACGGCTCATCCCGCAGCCATAGTGAAAGATATACCGGCACCGGAGATGATTGCAGCTCTGCAATCATCTCCGGTGCCGCTTCCATTATGAAAGAAGGCGGGCATCAAGCAGGGCGCCTTCGGTGATGAAGCTGTTGTAGCTCTCCAGGATGTCGAGCAGTGCTGTCATGGCCTGGCGGGTCTGCTGGGTGTAGAGGGTGCCGCTCACGGCTCCGCTCGTAAGCTTCCCTTCGAGCGCTCCGGTGACTCCGCTCACATCCTCAAACATCTTCAGCTGAATGTCGAGCAGGTCGGTGATGCCCACCTGCGAGGCGTTGCCGCATACCTGCTGCGGCAACGGCATTCCCGCCTTCGGACGGAAAAGTATCACGCCGTTGAAGCGGCTCCACTCGTCGCTGATGTCGTCTATGTCGACCCCGTCGGGCAATGCCGACTCGGGAAACAGGAGCACCCCCTTGGCCGTGGAGCGGAGCACCCAGTCGTAGAGCGTGATTAGGCGGTTGGCATGCCGCTGCTGGTCGATCACATCGGCCACAAAACTGTGTATCTCGCCGTCGATAAACGGATATGCCTTCCATACGTAAGGATGGCCGCCACCGGGGAGCGGGGAGATTCCTTCGGCCAGCACATGCCCTGTCGGGGCTATATAGCGGTATCGCCATTCCTCGTCGAGTATCCATTGCGGCTCGCATCCGGCCGGAAGGGCGGCGCGGTGCGTGGCTTCGACCTTGTAGACGGTGCCGTGGCGGCGGTCGTGCACACGGTAGCGCTCACACGTCTCTCGCGTCCACACCTCTATCACGCGGCATAGTCCGGGTGCCGAGGGGGTAAGGAAGTCGCTGTGCGACGTCTCGCGTGCCGCCCCGAATCCTCTTGCACTTCCGCCCCCTCCCCCGGGCTGCGGAAGATAGATGGCGCGGAGCGTCTCGCATTCCGCTTCGGTGCGTGCCATTACGGCGCAGAGGGAGAGGAAGTCGAGGTCGTGGGTCTGCCCGATCATGCGCACGTCCCAGCCGCGGAAGTCGCGTGTGGCGGCATCGACGAAGAAGGTGTCGGGGGCCACATAATCGGTGCGCAGCCGCCCGGCCAGGCGGTCGCCCGGACGGCGCCCGACGGTATTTCCGGCGGTGCTCTTCCGGTGTACGGCCAGCCCCGAAATCAGAAACTCCTCCATCGTGCGGGCATGAAGCTCTTCCATGCGGTTGTAGAGGGCATTGTCGGTCAGATGGCGGTAGAAGGCGGCCTGCGCCGGAGAGTCGGCGTCAAGATTGAGGCGCTCGGCCGAAGGGAAGGCATACTGGTTGCGGAACACTCCGAGCACACTGCGCACCATGCGGCGGATGAGGTTGTTTTTGAGCGGTATGTTGCCTTGCCGGCGTATATACTCTTCTTCGCGCATCATGCGCCCGTCGACCTGTATGAGGTCGTCCCACTGCCGCCCGTAGCAGTAGCGTTTGCATCGTTCGCGCGCTTCGCGGAAGTCGGCCATAGCCTGCCAGTGGGAGGCGGCGGCCTGAAGGGTGTCGAAATCTGTAGTAAGGTTCATCTCATATATGTTTTTATCAGTAAATTCAACTTTCATCTGTATCAGAATGAAGCCTCGGAGCAGGGACGGTCGCGGTGGCGGCGCACTGTGGGGCGCATCGGTCTGAGCGGGCGCGGCGTGTCCATCTCATGCAGGGCTATGTGCAGCCCGATGGCGCGTGTCATCAGGATATCGTCGTGGCATCCGGCTATGGCGCCGTATGAGCCGTTGTCGCGCCGCTCGTAGCTCAGGAGTTCATCGAGAGCATCCTGGCAGCGCTCCACGTAGAGGGCATCGCGCACGGCGCGCACCAATGTGGCTATCACCATCGGTTTGGTGACGGTGTTGGTGTGGAATCCGAGTTTCCAGCGGCTCTGTTCGCGGAGATTCTCCACACTTCCTCCCCTCATGTAGAGGTTGGGATAGGCATCGCGTATCTGGAGGAGTATGTAGGGCATCTGCCCCTCGTCTATGCCACGGTCGCGTTCGCGGGTCTCAAGCGTATTGCTTTCCACCACGAGGAGCGCCCTGTCATAGAAGGCTGCTATCTGCGCGGCGCGCCATGCCAGCCGGTCGGCATCGCAGTGGCCTCGCCATTGGGCGGCGATCTCGGGGGGAAGGCCTTCGGCCATCGGGGCCCGGTCGATTACCGTTATCACACTCCAGTCGGCCTTGGCCGAGCGCCCTCCCACATCGACTACGGCAAGATAGCGGTCGGTCAGCACTCCGCATTCCGGATTGCTCCATATCCGCAGCCCCCCTGACGGCGAGGGGTGAAAGCGGAGCTGCTCCAGGCATTCCGGTCCGGTAACGGCGGCATCCGACACCACTTCACCCACTGCATCGGCATCACGGCACGCCTCGCGCAGTGCCTCTACGTCGCGGCGGTCGAACACGCGGCACCCCGAGTGCGCGAAGGCCTCGACATCATCCGTAGGATATTCGGCCGCCATGCGGGCATTGTCGTTGTATTTGGCACGCTCGGCTATATACCAGTTGATGGCCTCAAGCGTGGCTCCACGCTCAAAAAGGGAGTAAAGGTAGCGCCCCGATACGGTGCGCGATGTCTCGGCATCGGATTCGCGCCCCTCCCAGAGGCGGGTGGCCAGCTCTTGACGGGCGCTGTCGGTGACAGGGAGTGAATACTGGTCGATCTCATACCAGCTGATGAAGAGGGGGCGGAACTGCGACTCTCCGCGTGCGGCGGCCAGATATTCGCGGTGGAAGAAGTTGCCGGTGCCGTTGGCGGTGCTTTCGTATACTATCATGGTGAGCGGTCGCAGCAGCACGCCGCCACAGGCGCTGCGCACTATGTCTTCGGGCGATTTGCCGTCGGTGGCACGCCAGATTCCCACTTCCGAGAGGTGCACGAGGTTATAATCGCCACCCCGGCATGAGTCGGGGCGCTCGGCACTGCCGATTTTCACCTTGCAATTGCGTTGAGGCACCCGGAATATCATCCCGCTGCGCCCTACTCCGGCTATCTTGCGGATTTTGGAGGCATCGCCGCGCAGTGTCTTTAATTCGTCAGGCTCATACAGCAGCCATAGGGGGTAGGCTCCTATCATGCGGTCAAACATATCCTTGATTTCATCCGATCCGGCCCCCTGATGGGCTATGATGAGGGAGTTGAGTCCGGTGGAGTGCATCAGCTGCAGCCATGCCATGTAGAGCTGTGTGCATGTGCTGCCACCCCATTGACGGGCCTTGAGCAGAATCAGGCGTATGGGGTGTCCGGCCACCCGGGCTTCTTCAAAGCTCTCCACCAGTCGGCGCTGGGCGCGGTTGAGGCGGAAGTGTACGTCGGCTCCCCCTCCTTTGTTCTTTATCACTGCCGTCAGGGCGGCCCAGAACGGGAAATCATGCTTCAGGCGCAGACGCACCATCATCTCTATCACCTCATCGGGTTCCACTTTTCCGGATTCTGCCACGGCGGCCACGCTCCCCAGTTCGCTCAATCTGACGATAAGCGGAAGGGTACGCATCGGCTCGGGCAGATACTGCACGCTCAGGCGGCAGTCGGGGAGCCGGAGCAGGAAGCGGCTCCCTCCGGCGTTGAGTCCTGTCACCGGATCTACGGGAAGCTCCAGCTGACGGCGGCGCAGGGCATCTTCGGCCAGTATGTCGGCGGCTGACTGATATCTACTCATGGCATAGGTCGGTATCGGGGGTGGATGCGGTGACTGCGGCGGCACGCCTTGCTGTCGCGTCGAGATAGGCGGCGCGGAATGTGGCGTATACGAGTGTGCGGCAGCTGCGCGGAGTGAGATAGAATTCGGGAGCCGGGGAGTTGACGGCGGCGTATACGGCATCGCGCAGCGTGCTCTCCATGCCGGAGGCGAGCAGGGCCTCGGCTCTGGATGATATCTCTTCCATCATCCGGATACGGTGACGCAGACGTATCGGCCAGTGGCCGAGGCGGCGGCGGGCCATGACGAGTTCGTAAGCTCTCTCTTCGGAGATGAAGAAGCGGCTTGCGGCACTCTCTGACGTCAGGCGGCAGATTTCAAGCAGATCGATGGTGCGCGCCTCGGCGAGGCGGCGGTTGAAGGTGGCGGCCAGTTCGGCATTGCGTACTTTGGTGTAGTCGCAGGTGGATCCGGGCTTTTTCATTAATTAAAGTCTTTAAAATGGATATTAGGTTTCCGATAAGCGTTGCGTAATGTCTTTCTCTTTGCCTCCCCTTGCGCACGGGGAGAACGGAGTGTGTGAATATGCGGTGCTTATTTCGCTGCTAATTTTTATTTAGCATTGCAAAGTTAGTAAAAATATTCGTCAATACTTACGGTAAGCGTTGATTTTTTTCGATGTAATTTTGCAGTGTCGATACGGCGAAGCATTCAACGCATTGACAATCAAAGCAATTTTAAACTTTTATCAACCACAAAAAATTATGGAGACAAAACGCTATGAAGATTCCGACTTCACTGCTGAGCCTGCTGAAGAAATGGCTCCCGGCTCCGCTGAGTCTGCTGAAGAGCAAATCGGTGAGACGCAGAATCCTGAGAATCCTGATGCGCCGGATCTCGGCCAAGGGGGTGAGCCCGCGACTGGTGACGGCGCTGACACGGGTGATGCAGCTGATCCAGCTGATACTCCGCCTGCTGCCGACACCCGACCCGGCGATGCCGACCCCGACACCCGACCCGACGGAAGTGGAGACTCCGACTCCGCAGAAGAAGGAGGATCCGATGGAGACGACGGCCAATCGGCCTCCGACGGAGAAGACGACGACCCTGAGCCGGATAATCCGGATAATCCGGGGGGCAAGGAATTCGGAGAAAGATTCCTGACCTCGGGGGCTACGGCGGCTCTGAGCGCCGAGGCGCTGGCAGGGCGCCGGGAGGCTTTGGCCGTGAGTCTGCTGGCGATGGCCCTGGAGCTGCTGACGGGGCGCCTGCCGGGGAAGGAGTTAATCCCGCTGATGGACGCCGTGCTGGCACGCGAAGCCATCGTGAAGGCCCGGGCCGAAGGGGAAATCGCCGGACGCAATGCCGTGATCGAGGAGCAGCTTGTGGCTCCCCCCGTTGGAGCCCCCGACCTTAACGGAGCGCCGATAGCCCGCTCGCGCCGACAGGCGGCCTCTATCTTTGACCTGGCCGACATGGCCAGATGACGCGCAGGCCGAATTACAGTGCGTAATCGCGACACTCTGCCACTACATTTTTTCAAACTTACATTCAACCCTGATTAATTCATTATCCTTATGAACAAGTCAATTCTGGCCGGTGCTCCGGCCACCGTTTCGGCTCTGGCCAATGCCACCGGCGGCATCGATGCCGGCAATTTCGTGGAGTCTGAAATCGATGAGCAGCTCTTCCGCTTCAATTCCGACGACACTCCGCTGATGAATCTCATGCTCCGCGCAAAGCGCGTAAAGGTGAACTCTCCCGAAGTCGACCACTTCATGATCGATGAACCCATAGCCTCGCTGCGCACCACTACGGCTGTCAACTCTCCGACTCAGACCCAGGTGATCCTCCCTCTGGAGGCAAATCAGCAGAATATCGCACGCCCCTACTCCACGCTGCTCGTGCACGGTGTCGACGGCTATTCCGACGACGGCACCACGCTCACTCCCGGCAAGTGGCTGATGCTCTTTGTCGTGGACCATGACCCGACGACCAACAACCCTATCGTGCGTGCCATCAACGGCCCGCGCAAGAATCCCTCTGACGAGCTGACCACCGTGCCACGCATCCCGGCAGGCACCAATATCACGATTCTCGCCAATTCGCTCTATGAGACGCAGAAGGAGGTGGATCCCGACATCATCGTGCCGCAGCCTTCGAGGGTATACCTCCAGAAGCGGGGGATGAATCAGGTGGTGAGCGATTATTTCGAGTCGCAGCGCAAGCGCCTCCCCTTCTCGAAGGCGGTAATCGCGGAGCAGGCCATCGCCAATTTCAAGGTGCGGGGCAACCGCACGCTCTGGGCCGGACGCCCGGGTAAGTTCAAGGTGAATGTGCCTAAGATGGGGATGCAGTATATCTATACTACCGAAGGACTGCGCTGGCAGTTCAAGCGCGAGCTGCAGCACTCCGGGAAGTGGACCGTGGAACGTATCATCGCGCTGGCGAAGATGTTCTTTACGGGTGAGGATGTGCCGAAGACGGCGCTCCTTCTGGCCGGAAAGAATCTGCTGGAGCAGATACAGTGTATAGATTATTCGGCCCATCCGGAGATCCAGATCACCACGAAGCAGAATTCGATGGGATGGACGGTGACCAATTTCCACACCGTGTTCGGCGATATCGAAATCAAGCGCGAGCCTACGCTCGACCGTCTGGGGTGGAGCAATTCCGGAGCGCTGATCGGCGAGGACCGTCTTGTGCATTACGTCTATTCGGCGGAGCATTCGTTCTCTGACCGCGTAGGGGGCGAGGAGGCCACCCGCAACGGCATTCTCATATGGGATGCCGTGGCGCTTAAGGGATCTTGCCATATCTGGATCGACGGCGAGGGAGCCGCCTCCGGAGCAGGGTCGATCCTTATGTGGGACTCTACGGCCGCTCCGGCCGACGATATGGCCTCCAACAGGTTCTATCTGCTCTGCGACTGCCCCGGCATGAGCGATGAGGCCAAGATGGGACAGGTATGGACCGGCGAGAAGGTGCTGATCGGCTCCGGCTCCGACATGAAGGAGGCCATCCGCTGGCAGCGCGTGGAGGTGTGACCACTCCCCTCCCGCTCTCGCTCACCACAATCTCCCTCGCCACGGTGCCCCCTCCCCCCGTCTTCGGGCGGGAGGAGGGGATTCAACCGGCCCGGCAGTCAGTTATACTGTCTTAAAATAATCGTTATACCGCAGTTTTATTTATTTTATGAAGACTTACGCTATCTACGGGCTTATGGAATATCTGGCCCGCATCCCCGTCGGAGGCACCTGCATAGAGGTGCATTTCACCGGCGGACAGCTTTCCGGCTTCGGCATCCGCCCGGCCACGTATTCCACCGATGATCCGGTGATGCAGCGCCTTATAGAGCGCTCGCAGCATTTCCGCACGCGCCGCATTCAGATTCTCGGCAAGTAGACTTAACCATCATTAGTGGTGCGTTAAGCACCGAGTAATTATAACTTGTCGTTTTTATGGTT
>CAMWRH010000028.1 GCA_947176605.1 uncultured Porphyromonadaceae bacterium | reverse complement strand
GCCGCCTTGTCGATCACGTAGTTGGCATGGTCTACCATCCACTGCGATGTGTGATGCTCCGAGCGCGGTATGATGGCACCTACGTAGCCGGTCTTGACGGCATGGTAGTTGTTGTCTTTCATAAACTGGAATGCACGGTCGAGCTGACGCTCATAGTCTACGGCATTGGCTGCCGTCTCATGGTGCATGATCAGCTGCACCCCCTTTTCGGCCGCATAGTCGCGAAGCCCCTCTACGTCGAAATCGGGATATGCCTTGTCGAAGAGAAACTGGCGGTTCTTGCGGTAGCTGCACCAGTCTTCCCAACCTTCGTTCCATCCCTCTACGAGCACTCCGTCAATGCCGTGGGCAGAAGCGAAGTCGATGTAGCGCTTTACGTTTTCGGTATTGGCCGGATGGCGTCCGTTGCTCGGGAGGGCCGAGTAATCGGTCACACCCGGTTTGGCCCGGTAGTCGTCGGAGTAGGCCCAGGTCTTCTGAGTGCCTGTAAACATCTCCCACCATACACCCACAAACTTCATGGGGCGGATCCAGCTCGTATCCTCAATCTTGCAGGGTTCGTTGAGATTGAGCACGAGTTGCGAGGCGAGTATGTCGCGGGCGTCATCGCTTACTATCAGCGTGCGCCAGGGTGTGTTGAACGGTAGCTGCAGGTAGGCCTTTACTCCCAGACGGTCGGGCACAAGGTGCGCTTTCATCCTGTTGCCTTCGGTATCCACGTCAAGCAGCATGGCCGGATAACCCACAAGGGCCGCCTCATGCACATTCACATACACCGGGTCGGCGCTTTTGAGCAGCAGCGGGGTCTGGATGGTGGTCCCTCCGGTGCGCTGCGCTTCGGAGTGGCGTCCGTAGCCGGCCAGTGCCTCGGGGAGTTTTGAGAAACTCGTTTCGGCCCAGAGATACTCATCCGTATCATAGTCGCCGGGGATGCACCACATCGTATGGTCGGCCGTGAAACCGAACTCGGTGCTTTCATCGCGCAGCGTCAGGTAATTGGCGTTGTCCTGCAGCGGGAGCTCGTAGCGGAATCCGAGACCATCGTCAAATACGCGGAAGCGCAATGTCATGTGCCGTTCCGGAGTGCCGCCGCTGAGGTTGACGGCAAGTTCGTTGTAATTGTCGCGTACCTGGGCATATTCGCCCCATACCGGGGTCCAGGTCTGGTCGACGCTGGCGGTGTCGCATCCGGTGATGCGGAATCCTCCGGTGAAGTCCATCTCATCGGCTGTCAGGCCGAGCAGACTCTCTTCGATTATCGGTTTCCCTTTATACTGAAGGGAATACACCGGCTGTCCGTCGCCGTTGAGATCCACCGTAAGACGCAGTGCGCCCGACGGGGAACTCTGCTCGGCCGCCATGGCATATCCGGCTGCCGAAGCCATCAGTATTGCAGATATTATTACTTTTTTCATACCTGTAGTCTTTGCATCTTCTTTATGAAGCGGCCTGCGGGCGCGGGGGAAGCGCTCCCGCAGGCCATATGAATGATACTCTATCGGTTACAACGGTTATTTTCCGTAAATAATATATCCGTAGGGCTGAAGTGTCACGGTCACGCCGGGTGTCACCGCCGAACCGCCGATAAGGTCGGTCATCTCGGCCCCTGCCAGTGAGATGGGGGTCTTTACGGTCTGCTCCTGTGCGGTGGTATTTACCATTACGAGGAGCTTCTCTTCGGGGGTGCTGCGTGTGAACACCACTGCTCCGGTGGCATCGTAGGTGGCCAGTTGGCCACGGCGCACTTCCGCTGTCGCGCGGTAGGCCTGATTGATGGCGCGGTAGGTGTCGCCGAGCGAGGCCGACCATTCGAGCGGCGCGTAGTTGAAGAAGCTCAGTGTGCCGCTTACCCCTTCGGCGTCCATTGAGGAGTAGATCATCGGGGTGCCATGCAGCATGGCCGTCAGTACGTAGGCGGCCGGTATGGCGTCGGGTGATCCGTAAGTCTGGCTTACGCTGTTCTCGGCGGCGTAGTCATGATTGAATGTGTAGCGAAGCAGACGGCTCCCTTCGGGCACGGCGCTCCACGTCGAAGCGGCCTGTGAGAAGAAGTCGGCGCTTTTGCCGCCTGTGAAGAGTTTGGACATGGCCGGTGCGAATTGCCAGTCGTATACCATGTCGAATCCATCGGCATAGAATCCCGTATCGGCACTCTCGGCCAGCATCTCAAGCGCAGGGTTGACCTCCCGAAGGGCCGCAATGGCCCGGATCCAGAACTGATGGCCCGGCCCGTCGGCGTAATCGCAGCGGAATCCGTCGATACCCGTCTCCTCTACCCAATAGGTCATGGCGTCGATCATGGCGTCCTGAGTGGCGGTATTGCTCATATCCAGTTGTGCCACATCGCTCCATGTCGAGGCCTGCATGATATTCCCCTCGGCATCGCGCTGATAATAATCGGGATGAGCGGTGATCCAGACATTGTCCCACGATGTGTGGTTGGCCACCCAGTCGAGCATCACGCGCATTCCGGCGCCGTGCGCCTTATCCACGAGTGCGCGGAAGTCGGCCATTGTGCCATAGCGGCTATTGACGCTCTTGTAGTCGCTGATGCAGTAAGGCGAACCGATTGCGTTGAGCTCCCCCTCCTGCTGCACGGGCATTACCCAGAGCACGTCGCATCCCATGGAGGCGATGCGGTCGATTTCTCCGGCCAGTGCCTTGAGGCATTCGTTTGTGCCGAAGAAGCGGGGGTTGGCCTGATAGATCACTTCCTGCGATACCTCGGCTTCCACTGCGGGAGCCTCCGGCTCGGCGGGCATCTCCATCCCTTTGTTGTCGCACGCGCTGAGCGACATGGCGGCCAGTGCGAGGGCAAGCGCCGAATTTTTGGTTATCGTATTCATCATGTCGTTACTTTCTTCTGATTAACATGGCCGGGCGACGCGCTATGACGCTCTCGGGCTCGGCTGTGAATGTATAGTCGTTGTCGAGTGTTATGGTGGCGGCATCATACTGGGTGCCGGCGTTGTCGTTGAAGATGAGGTTGACGGTCTCTCCTTCTCCGGCTACGTTCCATACCCGGTAGGTCACTCCGGCTATGGTGGTCACTTTGTCGCACTCTCTGCCGGGCCATACGCCGAATGCCTCTTTGTCGCCCCAGCCGTAGATGTAGAGCTGATCCCAGCCTGTGAGGTCTTCCACATATAGGGTATAGTAGACGCTGTTGTCCGGGGTATCGGGGGTATCCGGGGTATCGGGAGTGTCGGGAGTATCCGGTGTGTCGGGAGTATCGTCGGCGGCAGGCACGTAGGTAGCGGGATCGATTTCAGTGGCGCGTCCCCCCTTGAGCTCGATGTATACGTCGCGGTCGCAGGCGAATACCACGGCATCGTCGACCTG
Organism: uncultured Porphyromonadaceae bacterium; assembly: GCA_947176605.1. Lineage (GTDB taxonomy): Bacteria > Bacteroidota > Bacteroidia > Bacteroidales > Muribaculaceae > Lepagella. Next base: position 28,297 of record CAMWRH010000028.1, on the reverse strand, counting down.
TGTGCCGTTGCCGTCGTTGAGGATCACGTGCTCGTTCTGGCCGATATTGGCTTCGCCGAGGTCAAAGTATTTGTAGGTCACGCCATTGATGGTCTGGGTGCCGGTGACGGCCATACCGGGCCATGCGCCGTTGAGGTCGTTGGTGTCGCCCCACATGTAGAGGTAAAGGTCGGCCCAGCCACTGGCATCGTATACGAATACGGCATATCCGTCGTGCTCTACACTGGCCGTCGGGTCATACTCGGTCACTCCGTCGGGTGTGAGTTCGAGGTAGTAATCCTTGTCGAGGGTGAGGTTGTAGTCGGCGAGCTGTTGTCCGGCTCCGTTGTCGTTGAAGATGAGGTTGATGTTGAGTCCGGCGTTGGCGGCTCCTGTGTCGAAGTATTTATAGGTGGTGCCGTCGATAGCCACGGTGCCTGTGGGCGCCATGCCGGGCCATCCGCCGAATGCCTCCGCATCACCCCAGGCGTACATGGCGATGGCATCGTAGCCGGAGTTGTCGACCACGTAGATCACGTATCCGTCGTGTTCGATTTCATCGGGATTGGCGGGGGTGTCGAAGTAGGCTGCCCAACGTGCCACGGTCACGTTCAGGCGTGCCCCGAGGGCAGGTGCTTCGGTATGTACGGCCACCTGATTGCTTAGCGTGCGCTCTTCCCCCTGTTCGGCTGAAATGAAGGTGTAGCCGTCGGCCAGGGTCTTCCCTTCGGCGAAATCGGCCGGATTGAGGTATATGCCCCATTTGGCATCACTGTTGGCGGCTTTTTCAAGCTGCCAGCGGGGATCGCCTACGGCTGCCTCGGCACCGCCGTTGAAGTCGCCGGCGATGTAGATGCGGTCGGAGGTCTGCGTGGTCTGCGGCATTATCACTTCGAGCAGCTGATAGCCGGCACGGGTCTCGAACTGCGGGAGTTCGGAATCGAACACTATCTCTTCCTTGTCGCATCCCCAGAGCATTACGGCCATGAGGAGCATGAGGATGGATGACGATATATTTCTGGTGCTGTGTGTCATGATGATTATTATTTGGATGAGCGGGGCTGATGCCCGGACTGTAACCTGAGTATTTATATTTGATTCACAACTAATTAACCTGCATTCTATAGTAATCGGTCACTGTCCGGGGCATCGGCTCAGCTCGCATATGCTTAATAGTTGGGATTCTGCACAAGGCCCGGGTTGACCATCAGGGCAGCCTGCGGCAGAGGATACCATTCGTAGCGGCGGTCGCGGGCGGCGGGAAGCTGACGGTCGGGCTCTGAGGCGCGGCCGAAGAACCACCACTGACCCTGCGTGAAGCGGTCGAATCGGCGCAGGTCGGTGCGGCGGCGGCGCCCTTCGTTGAGGAATTCAAGTCCCCATTCGCTGAGCATCCAGTCGGCATCGAAGCTGCTGAAGCCGGGGCCGGGTGTCTCTATGACGCTTTTGTCGGTGAAGTAGCGTCCGCGCACCTGGTTGACCAGACGGCGTGCCTCATCGGCATTGCCGCCGCGAAGCCGGCATTCGGCCAGTGTGTAGTATACTTCGGCCAGACGGAATTCCACTTCGTCGATGTTGCGCCAGTCGTTGCCGGTGCTTTCGGGATAGATGGGGTATTTGATCAGACGGTAGCCTGAGCTTGTCTCTCCCCATCGCGGGCTCATCACGGGCTCGAGCGCACGGCCGAGATTGAGGAATGTGCCTACCTGGTCTACGTAGTTGAGGTTCTGTCCGTCGCGGTCGGCATCGGCCGGGACGGCTGTGCCTGCGGCACGGTCGTTCTGCACTCCGGTCAGGAAGATTCCCTGCCAGTTGCCGGCATCATCGCATGTGAAGGGCTGCTTGCGGATATCGGCATCGCTGAAGCGGTCGTAGACGGCGCCCAACTTGTCGCCGTAGTCGAAGAGGAAACTGCGCGGAGAGTCGGTGCCGCCGAGGGGCTGCACGGTGCCGGTGTTGTCTTTAGAAGGGGTCAGGCAGACGCAGTTCCATCCCGACTGACTCCATGATCCGCCCAGAATATCACCGTAGTTGTATGGGAGGAAGGGGGTGTTGCGGTTGTTGTTGGTCATCTGTCCGTCTTCCATGGCGAAGGCGAACACCACTTCGGGGCATGCCGTGTTGTTGATGCCGAAGATGTCGCGGTAGTCGGCTGCGAGGGAGTAGGTGCCGTAATCCCCTGCTATCATTTTATCGCAGAGTTCGGCGCATTCGGCGTATCGGTCGGTGCCGGTCCAGAGCTGAGAGTTGAGCAGCAGGCGCATCTTGATCATGCGGTTGGTCATGCGGTTCATGCGGTTGCGTGTGGATCCACTGCCGTCTTCTTTGGCCAGGGCGTCGACGCACCCGTCGAGTTCATCGGCTATGAATTGCCATATGACGTTGCATCCGGTGGCAAAGTCGGGGTCGGCCGAGCCGGGGATCGAGCCGTCGTTGGCGATGTTGAGCGGCAGGGCACCTCCCCAGAGCTCGAAGTTGTTGTAGTAGGCCCAGGCACGCATGGTGCGCACTTCGGCGATATAGCTGTCAAGCTGGTCGCGCGTCATGCGGATCGAAGAGGGATCGAGCGCCTCGAGGTCGGTGATGAGGGTGTTGCAGAGTCCGATTGTCTCCCATGCGTGCTCCCATGCGTCGCGCACTATCTTCGACTCGGAATTCCAGGTATGTGTGGAGAGCACGAATTTCTCGGCCTCGTCGTAGCCCCAGGCGCCGCCGTTCCATGAACGCCATGCCACCTGGTCGGCCGAAAATTCGTTGAGGTACCAGAAGTATTCCAGGAATCCGGTGGCGCCGCTGGCATAGATCGAGGCTACGGCTCCTTTCACACTGTTTTCGTCCTGATAGTAGACCGTGGCGTCGATACGGTCATAGGTCAGTTCGTCAAGATCCGTGCAGGCCCCGAGCGCACCGGTGAGCATGGAGGCTGCCAGCAGACCGTATATGTTTTTGATTGCTTTCATCTTGTGCTTGTGTTTTTGTGGTGATTAGCGGAATTTAAGTGTCACGCCGAATGCCAGCTGTATGGCCGACGGATAGGCACTCGTGACATCGACTCCGGGTGTGATGCCCGTGGAGGGTACGATCGAAGGGTCGTTGCCGCTGTAGTTGGTAAGGGTGAAGAGGTTTTTGGCCGAGATGTAGAGGCGCAGGTTGTCGATGGTCTTGCGACTCTTGAGGGGCACGTTGTAGCCCAGGGTGACGTTCTCGAGCTTGAAGTAGTCGCCGCGCTCCAGGAAGTAGCTTGATATCACGCCGCCGCCGGTGTATACGTCGGAGTCGTCGAGATAGGCGGAGCGGAGCACGTTGTCGGTGCCGCAACCCTGAAGGCCCATGCCGTATTTGCGCATGTTGAAGATGTCGAATCCGAATGCTCCGGTAAACATCATGCTGAGGTCAAACTGGCCGTAACGCAGTGTGTTGGTCCAGTTGAGGAAGTGGGCCGGGGTGCCGTTGCCGATATAGCGCTTGTCGGTGGGATCGGCTGCAGATGCGGGCACTTTCTCGCCGTCTTTGTTGTAGATGAGCATGTTGTGGTCGGCATCGGTGCCGGCATATTCATAGCCGTAGAACTGGCCGATCTTGCCACCCTCTTCGACACGGAAGAAGTATTCGCTCGTGCCTACACCGGGTTTGAGGTAAAGGTCAAGGTAGGAGGCCTGGTAGATGTCGTTGGAGAGCTTGCTGAGGCGCGTGGTGCCGTAGGTGTAGTTGATGCTGCTGCTCCAGGTGACGGGACGGTTGATGATGATGTCGCCGTTGAGGGCCAGTTCAAGTCCGGTGTTCCGGGTCGAGCCTACGTTCACCAGGATTGTGGAGTAGATGAAGGGGGGCTGCGGAGCGGTGTAGTTGTAGAGAAGGTCGTTCGACCGGCGGTCGAAGTATTCGACCGAACCGCTCAGACGGTTCCAGAACATGAAGTCGACACCTACGTTGAAGCTCGTGGATTTCTCCCAGCCGAGCTGCGGGTTGGCGTTGTTGGAGGGGCGGTAACCGGTCACCCAGCTGCCGTCGATGAGGTATTTGCCATTGGAGGAGTAAGTGGCGAGCGACCGGTAGGCATCGAAGTCGCTTCGCCCTGTGACACCGTATGAGATACGCGGCTTCAGGCTCTGCACCACGTCGACGTGCTGCTCCATGAAGGGCATAGAGGCGATTTCCCACGCTACGGATGCCGAAGGGAATGAACCCCATTTGTTTTCTTTACCGAATTTGGTGCTCCCTTCGTAACGCATGGATACGGCGGCCATTATGAGGTTGCGCCAGCGGTAGTTGACGCGCCCGAAGAAGCCTACGAGTGTCGATTCGCTGCGGCCGGAGTACATGGAGGCTTTGCCGTCGGCCAGGTAAGAGCCGCTCCCGATGCCGTACCAGAGGGGATTGTCGAAGGTGAAGTCATTGTTCTGCATGAACATCTGCTCCCAGTTGGTCTGTTCCCAGGCGTAGCCGGCCACTACCTTTACGTCATGTTCGTCGCCGGTGTAGCCATAGTTGGCGAGCCATTCCAGACGGTTGGTCCACCATTTCTGATACTGTATCGAGGCGCGTCCGGCATAGCCGTTCCAGTAGGATTCGCCGGAAGTGGAGGGGGTATAGTAGTCGCTCTTGAGGTCGTTGTAGTTGTAGGAGTACGAGAGGGTGGTCGATACGTTGTGGTGCTCGTTGCTCCAGATGCTGTATTTGGCATCTACGGTGCCTAAGATATATGTGCGTTTGCCGCGTGAGGTGTTGACGAGGAGTTCCTGCACCGGGTTGCGTATGTCGGTGGGTGATGTGGGCTGGTAGAAGGTGCCGTCTTCGTTGTATATGGGCATCGTGGGATTCATCGTCAGGGCGGTGTCAAACATACCGTCGTTGCCCCAGTCCTCGTTGACGCGGCGGGCGTTGAGGGTGGTGGTGACGCGCAGGTGATTGCTCAGTGTGTTGGCGCTCACGGCGGCGCGTCCGCCGAATTCCTGACGCTTGCTTACGATGTCGAGGCCGTTGGCCTGTTTGTAGTTGATTGAGGCGCTGTAATAGCCTCCGGCCGGCATCGAACCGTCGATTGATACGTATTGGTTGGTATCATAGGAGTATTTGCGGGTGATGGCGCTGTACCAGTCGGTGGAGTAACCGTAGTCGTTGCCACGGCGCGAGCGGCGCCACTCTTCGGGCGAAAGCACGTCGGGGCGGTCTTTGGCTATACCCATGGCGGCATAGCTGTCGTAGGTCACTACGGGGGCGCCGGCCTCGCCGGTGCCTTTCTTTGTGGTCACGAGGATTACGCCGTTGGCGCCGCGTGTGCCGTAGATGGCGGCTGAGGCGGCATCTTTAAGCACTGTCATTGATTCGATATCTTGAGGCGCGAGGGTGCGGATGTCGCCTCCGGCCACGCCGTCGATTACGATCAGCGGTCCGTTGCCGGCACTGATCGAGGTGGCGCCGCGCACCTGAAGGTCGCTGCTCCCGTTGGGGTTGGCTGCCGCTGTGGTGGATACGTTGAGACCGGCCACTTTACCGGTGAGCATCTCCATGGCGTTGTTCATCGCGCCCTGCTGGAAGTCTTTTTTATCTACCTGCACGATTGAGCTCGATACCTCCTTGCGGCTCAGTGAACCGTAGCCCACTACGACTACTTCGTTGAGGTCTTCGCTCACATCTTCCATGGTGACGTTGATTGTGGTGCGTCCGGCCACTTTCTCATCCACTCCGCGGTAGCCGACGTAGGTGAATGTGATGGTGGCATTGTCGGCCACATCGGAGAGCGTATAGTTGCCGTCGATGTCGGTGGCTGTGCCTTTCGACGTCCCTTTGACGAGGACGGTGACTCCGATCAGCGGTTCGCCGCTGCGGTCGGTCACACACCCTTTGACTGAAATCTGCGCTGCCGCCGCCGTCGGCGAAAGCAGCATGGCGAGCACGCCGCAGAGTATGGCGGCTATCGCCCGGATCCGTTTCGTTAGAGTTTTCATGATTGCTGGTGAGAGTTGGTATTATTGTTGTTCGTATTTCGATGATGTGTCGGCCCGCATGTGCGGAGGCCGGGATACCCCGACGCCGATCCACCGCGTTGTGACAGGGTGTGGATAACGGCGCCTTAACATTCCGTCTGCAAAATTCATCAAAATTTACACTCTCGCCAAACCTATCAAGTGAGAATCTAAACGTATCAAAGCGAGTATCTGCTGTAAATCAGCATATTGACCCTTTAAACCTATCTGAAAAATCTAACTTCTTTCTCTCGCTGTAGGCGGATCATATTGATGCCACCTCGCGTTCGAAATCTTCGGGATGCAGCGAGCGACGCTTCAGCTTGGAGCGGTAGGTATAGATAGTGGATATGGAGCAACGCAGGAACTGCGAGATCTGTTCGCTGTCGGTGATGCCGATGCGGATCAGGGCAAGGATGCGCAATTCGGTATTCAGCTTCTCACTCCCTTTCGGCACGATCTGACACTGGGGTGAAAGGAGGGCATTCACCTTCTCCACAAACGAAGGGTAGATATGCAGTATGGCCTCATCGAATTTCGTATAGAACATCTTGAGTGTGTCGGTGGCTATGTCGCCGGAATCGAGTTTCTTGAGTATCCCTTTCACATTCCCCTGGACTGCAAGATTACGCAGTGCAAGATGATATTTCTCAAGCGAGGCTATGCTGAGCGAACTGAACTCCATGAAGAGTCCGGCGTATTCGACGGTGGTCTCGTTGGAGCGTTTCAGCTCCATGTTGCTCTTTTCGAGGGCACCATTCACATCTTTGAGCCTTCCTGACATGGCCTGCAGCTCTTCGTTGCTCTTGCTTACATTCAGATTGGCCTCCTCTACCCTCTTCTTCTGCTTGAGGATGCTCAGGAAACTGAACACCAGTACGAGCAGCAATCCGCTGATCACACCTATCAGAATCCATTGCCGGGCCTTCAGCTGTTGCTGCCGCTCGTCATATGCACGGTCTATGACCGGGAGCATCCGGCTTGACTGGGCGTTGCGCATTCGGGCAGAGAAGAAGTTGGCATCATTGAAACTGGCCTTGAGATAGCGGTTGGCCCTGTCGATATCGCCGTCTTCAAACACCTGTGTGGCAAGTTCGCGGATAGCCATATTTTCCTTGATGGCTCCGCGTATATCCGACACTACGGTCTTGGCCAGATAGATGCGCTGCTGGTCTTCGTGCCCGAGGGTCTGGTGCATGTAAGCCAGTATCGACATCAGTATGGAGTACTGACGCATCCCCGGCGAGTATTTCTTCACGTCCTCCATCAGTCGCTTTTCGACGGCCCCGCAGTTGCCTTCGCTGATTGCAAGCGAAGCCCAGTTGCTGAGATATTCGAATGATTCGGGATGCGACACACTCAGGAGCGAATCGATATACTGATTGCGAAGCTGGCTGCTGCGGTCGGAGTATTCTCCTTCTGACAGGTACTCGCTTTCATACTGGTAGAGATTGCTGTAGGCAGCATAGTAATTGCCAAGGAGCGCCGTATCAAGCTCGGCCCGGCATATGGCGCCCAGCATTTCGTGCGCTTCGGTGAATAGGCCGGCATGGGAGGCGATGTCGGCTCTTTTTATACGGAGTCGGTGGCACTCGCGCATGTCGCCGGCGGCGACAGCCGCATTTACGGCTTCATTTGTATAATACAGGGCCGAGTCGCTGATATACGATTCGTATTCGGCTATAAGATTATCATACAGGCGCATACGCTCTGCAGCGCTGTGCGCGGTCTGAAGGCGTTTGCGAAGGGTGCCTACGCGAATCTCCTTCTCTTCCATATACCTGTCGGCTCTGCTGATTTCGAGATCGACCTGGCGGTAAAGCTCATCAAGGGTCTCCCCCTGGCCACCGCCGCGGCCGCACCCCGCAAAGCATATCACTGCCACCATCATGAGCATGGTGTGTATGAAGCCTCTTCCGGGATGCCGGATGGGGCTGACAGATGACCTGACATTATACCGGGCCACTGCGACGCGACCGGGTTGGGATACGGTTTGGTATGATGATTGATGCATGTATCGGGGCTCGATGTTAGGAAAGTCGTTATTTAAGTAAGTGTTCAAATTTAATTTATACACTGACTTATCGGCAAATATAATCATTTACCCTCATTCCGCAAATCAAATTCCATCATATTACCATACTCATATTCATATTCCATATCCGGATAATGCCTCAATCACACAAAAACACGCATCCTTGCATATGGAATCCGGCATTTTTCCGGAGACAGCGGCCTACCTCTTCCCCCCCCTCACGGCAATGGCAACAATCATATCCACCGCATTCCCCGGCGCACCGGCACATCGCCATGCCACGCACCCGCCACACTTCATATCACCGATTTTTCCTACCCGCGATACAAAAAAAACGGAGATTCACGAGGTTTTTCCGAATATTTTTATTAACTTTGCCAGCTCAAAGCGCTTTGTGACTAATGAGAAGATTTTTCCCCATACTTATAGGTTCACTCCTGCTAATGGCAGGAGGATGCGGCGAGTACTCGAAAGTGCTCAAAAGCCGCGATGCCGACTACAAGTTTGATTACGCCAAACGTGCCTACGACCAGGGGAAGTACATGCAGGCCATCACTATACTGACCGATGTGGTGCAGCCCCTCAAGGGAGGTCCGAAGGGAGAGGAAGCTCTCTATCTGCTCGGCAAATCCTACTATGATACGAAGGATTACCTCAACTCGGGAGTATATTTCAAGACTTATTATACCCGATATCCCAAAGGACAGTTTGCCGAAGACGCCCGCTTCTATTCCGGATATGGTTATTACCTTGACTCTCCCGACCCTCAGCTTGACCAGACCAGCACACGCAAGGCCATCGAGGAGCTCCAGAGCTTCCTTGACTATTACCCGAGGTCGGAAAAGGTGACCCTTGCCCAGAACGCCATTTTCGAGATGCAGGACAAGCTCACCCTCAAGGAGCTGCAGAATGCTCAGCTTTACTACAACCTCGGCAACTTCCTGGGCAACAATTACCGCGCATCAATCATCGTATGCGAAAACGCGCTCAAGAATTATCCTTACTCCAAGTACCGCGAGGATTTCGAGCTACTTGTGCTTAAGGCCAAGTATCAGGAAGCCAAAAATTCAGTGCCGGAAAAGAAGGAGGACCGATTCCGCGACGTAATCGATGAATATTACTCTTTCGCCAATAATTTCCCGGATTCCAAAAACATTAAGGAAGCCGAAAACATTTACAGTGTGGCCCGGCGCCATGTGAAAGAGTGATCTTACACCCCTACCCCCTTTACCCGAAATTTCCTAATTATTGCATATAAGATATGGATTACAAGAAGACTAATGCTCCGCTCACTACAGTGACTCGCGACATGATCGCTATGGCTGAACAGACCGGAAACGTCTACGAAACTGTCTGCATTATCGGCAAACGCGCCAACCAGATCAGTGCCGACCTTAAAAAGGAACTTGAAAAGAAGCTCCAGGAGTTTGCTTCGACCGATACTAATGAAGAAGTGTCGGAAAACCGTGAGCAGATCGAAATCTCTCGTTTCTACGAGAAGCTTCCCAAGCCCACCCTGATTGCCACTCAGGAATATATCGAGCATAAGCTCTATTTCTCCAATCCGCTCAAGGAGAAGGATCATCTCAACGACTGATTCTCCGTAATCTCCACGGCAGATCTGACCTCTCTTATTCTCCAACGCTTTTGCGATTCGGCACGCCCATAATCCGGCTGTAGCCGAATCGCTTGAGTTATTACCCCATAATGACTATTCACGTTTTCAATCCGGAGCATGATTATGCTCTGGCTTCTTTCTCCCCCTTTTATACCCCTCCGGCTGAAGTGATGGACCTCCGTCGGGCCATGGCTATGTATCCGCTTGATTACGCGGATACCGGCGATGCCATCCTGCTGCTCGACTCCCCGCATTTACCTCTGCCGGAGCGTAAGGACATCACGTTTCTGTCGCTCGCCGACCTTCCTGAATTTATCGCTGCCAATCCGAATGCCGTTTTCCAGCCCTGGGGATGGAATCCGATGATACGCCATACCCTCATCTGCGCCGGTGTGCCCCCCGAGATGCTGCCTTCGGAGAAATGGCTCGAAATGCTCGCAGCTCTTTCGCACCGCAGATCTACCATTGAGTTCAACGCGTCGCTTAACGATATTCTGGCGGATCTCAATCCGCCGGTGCCGCTCCCGCTGGAGTTTACGTCAGTGGAGGAAGCTTTGCAATGGGAAAAGACCCATCACCCGGTCTTCTTCAAGGCTCCATGGAGCAGCAGCGGAAGAGGAATACTCTATACCGACGGACTTGACAGCGAACGCCATATCCGCCCGTGGCTGAGGGGTATAATACGCCGTCAGGGGAGCGTGATGGGAGAGTCTGCAGCTGACAAGGTGATTGATTTCGCCACCGAATGGCGCATATCACCGCATCCCCCTTATGTGGAGTATCTCGGAGTCTCGGTATTCGAGACCTCCCGACGCGGCAAGTACCACGCCAATATCAGGGCCACGCAGGCGCGGCTTATGCAGATCATTCAGGAGAAAGTCCCGGCTTTCGGATTCCCCTTTATCGCAAAGATGGAAGAGGCCATACGCAGACTGCTGTCGAAGCATACCGTGCCCGGAGAGGATGATAATGCCAATCCGGCCGGTGGATATGCAGGATATCTGGGCATCGACATGATGGGATGTGCCGACGGGACGATCCGACCCTGCGTCGAACTCAATTTCCGCCGCACAATGGGGATTCCTCCCGCAAGAATATGCATAATAGGCACCGGCAATGTGGGCTCCCACCTTTACAAAGCCCTCTCCGGCTCAGCCGATGCCTATCACGCATCAGATGCACCCCACGCAACACATGCCGTCCATACATCCGATGCCGTCCACGCATCCGATGCCACTCCCCCACTCCGCATCATTCGGGCTTCTGGTCATGCCGACCGGTTCCCCGAAGCTGAAATATACCTTATCTGTGTCAAGGATGGGTATGTGGCCGATGTGGCACGACGCATCTCGGCCCCTGACGGAGCAGTAGTGGCACATACGGCAGGAGCCGTATCGCTCGACACGCTGCGCGAGGCGGTGAGCAATCCGAAGGCCGGATGCGGTGTGTTCTATCCTTTGCAGACATTCTCCAGGGATGTCGATATGCATTACCGCGATATCCCGATACTTATCGAAGCTTCCGACGCGTCTGCGCTTGATACTCTGCGAAAGCTCGGACATGACATAGCGGATTATGTGACTGAAGCCGACTCAAGTCAGCGGTCGAAATACCATGTGGCTGCCGCCATGACATGTAATTTCTTCAATCACTTCTGCACTTTGGCCGACGACTATCTGCGCAGTGAGCATCTTGACCTCCATCTCTTGCTCCCGCTGCTGCGGCAGACCGTAGATAAACTTGCCCATACCCCCCCGTCAAAAGCTCAGACAGGACCCGCGGTGCGCGGAGATTCGGCAGTGATTGAAGCCCATCTGAAGGCTCTCGGGAATTTCCCGGATACGGCCCGCCTCTACAGGCTCCTCTCTGATGCCATCATGGACTACCACAAGGGTGATTCCGGATCATGAGAGAAAGTTTCGGGCGCATAAGTGAGAGTTTCGGGCAAGTAAAAGAGGGTACGATCCCGCCACGTAAGTGCGACTCGATCTTTCCCCTCCCGGATTTCACCTCGCTGGGGTGACCATATTCAACCGGACAGTAAGTAAGTGTATTTCTACTAAAGCTATGAGTAAACTCGCTGAAAATCCTACAGAAATCAAAGCATTTGCGTTTGATGTCGATGGAGTGCTCTCCGCCACGACCCTCCGCATCGGCGATGACGGACAACCCGTCCGCACCACCAATCTCCGCGACGGGCTGGCCCTGCGTGCGGCCTTGCGCGCAGGATTCCGAATATGCATCATCACCGGAGGCCAGACCGAGGCCGTGGTGCGCAGGTATAATCTTCTCGGCATTACCGATATCTTCTGCGGTATCACCCGCAAGCTCCCGGTATTCCGCCAGTGGATGCATGACAACGGGCTGACATCAGCAGAGGTGGCGTATATGGGCGATGATGTGCCCGACCTTCAGTGCCTGCGCACAGCCGGACTTGCCGCCGCTCCCTATGACGCTGCTCCGGAGGTGTTGGCCACGGCCTCTTTTATCTCCAAGTATTCCGGAGGCTACGGATGTGTGCGCGATCTCATAGAGAGTGTGCTCCGCGCACAGGGGCGATGGGACGATGTCTGCCGCCACTTTGAGGAGTGATATTCTCCCGTTTCTCCGGATTAATCCCGAAAATAATTTAATCAAATGCTTAAGAATCTTGATAATTACAAAATCCTGCTCGGCAGCAAATCCCCCCGCCGACGCGAATTGCTGCAATTGCTGCGTATCCCTTTCACGGTAGTCAATATACATAATGTCGAGGAAAAATGGCCCGAAGGGATGCCGGCCTGTGATGTGCCTCAATATCTGTCGGGAATCAAGGCCGATGCTTATCTCGACCATCTCCACGACAATGAACTGATCATCACCGCCGATACACTCGTGATCCTTGGCGAACGCATATTCGGCAAACCCCATTCTGCCAAAGAAGCCTGCGAAATGCTCTCTACTCTGAGTGGCAAGACACATCAGGTGATCACGGGAGTGACGATTGCTACCCACCGTATGCGAGATTCGTTTACAGCCGTGACGGATGTAAAGTTCGGTCAGCTGTCGGCTGATGAAATCAGATACTATGTAGATAGTTTCGCGCCATTTGACAAGGCCGGCGCCTATGGGATACAGGAATGGATCGGTGGCGTGGCGGTGGAGGAAATCAATGGCAGCTTCTACAATGTGATGGGGCTCCCGATACACCGCCTTTACCGCCAGCTGAAGAATTTCTGAATGACAGTATCGCGCCTGTATCCTCTTGCGGATACATTGCTGCCCCGTCGCGCAACCGGCGACGGGGCAGCAATGCAATCAGACTTCTGATGTAAATAAATAATAGCCCCTGAGGGTCTGTCGCAGATTCCTCAGGGGCGAGTCAATCAATTATTCATTAACATTTACTTGTAATCATCGAGTTCGGTTGCTGCCGACTGCTGTATCAAGCTTCGGCAGGAGCGGCTGCGGGAGCAGCTGTGGGGGCCACTGCAGGATATACCTGGGGTGTCTCCACGCGGAATTTTGCCTCCCAGCCAAGAGCGGATGCTCCGAGCACTGCCGCATCGCTCTCCTTGAGCTCGGAGAGGATGATTCTTGTCTTGCCGCGGAATATCGGGAAGAGCGACTTCTCGAATGATTCACGCAGAGGCTTGAGCAGCAGGTCGCCGCTCTTGGCCAGACCGCCGAAAAGCACTATGGCCTGAGGGCTGGAGAAGGCCACCATGTCGGCGAATGCCTCGCCGAGAAGCTTGCCGGTGAATTCGAAAATCTCTTTGGCAAGTTTGTCGCCGGCCGCTGCGGCGTCGTATACATCTTTCGAGGTGATATCCTCGATGTTGAGATTGCGGAGTGTAGAGGGGTCGGAACGAAGTTCCAGGAATTCACGCGCAGTGCGGGCCACTCCGGTAGCCGAGCAGTATGCCTCAAGGCAGCCGGTACGGCCGCAGCCGCATACGCGGCCATTGTTGCGCTTCATGATCACGTGACCTAACTCGCCTGCGAAGCCGTCATGGCCGTATACGAGCTGACCGTTGACTACTATGCCGGAGCCTACGCCGGTGCCAAGTGTAATCATGATGAAATCCTTCATGCCGCGGGCCGCGCCATAGGTCATCTCGCCAAGCGCAGCGGCGTTGGCATCGTTGGTCACTGCCACCGGAATGCCGTTGAAAGCCATGCTCACCTTCTCTGCAAGCGGAAGGATGCCGCTCCCCCAAGGCAGGTTGGGGGCATTCTGAATCTCGCCTGTGTAGTAGTTGGCGTTGGGTGCCCCTATGCCAATGCCCTGGATTTCGTTCTCCACGTCATTGGCCTTGAGCAGACGCACCACCTCTGTGTGAAGCTCTGCGATATAATCATCGAAGTTGGTGTGCTTGCGAGTCTTGATTGAATCACTGGCCACCACATGACCGCGGGCATCTACGATGCCGAACACTGTATTTGTACCACCGATATCAATACCGAGTACGTAAGGTTTGCTCATGGTTATTGTAAGCTTTTTATCTGATAATTAGTAATTTGTCTGATTTTAAGGCTAACTGCGACAACTATGTCGGCCGCTATAGGTCGGGTGCCTGCAGCCTTGATATGCATATACTGTCGATGTAACCGATTGCAAATTTAAAAAATTTTTCCGTAACTCCGGCATTTTCGGCTATCTTTTTCGGTTCCGGAATGTTATAATTCATGAAAACCCCTTTTTCCGGCATCCTGTGGAGTGCGCTATGCTCGTTTGGACACCGCTGCCGCTAAAAGTTTTTTACTCACTATACACGTTTATGGATATCGTAATGCACTTTGACCACTTTAACATCAATGTGATGGATCTCGAAGCCTCTCTGGCTTTCTACAAGGAGAACCTCGGCCTCAATGAGGTCGGCGAAAAACGCGCCCCCGACGGATCGTTTATCCTCAAATACCTCTCGTCGCCGGGCAATGACTTCCGCCTTGAGCTCACATGGCTCCGCGACCATCAGGGTCCCTATGAACTGGGGGAAAACGAGTCGCACCTTGCGCTGCGATACGACGGAAATTATGATGAAATCCGGGAGTTCCACCGCAAGAACGGAGTCATATGCTTCGAAAATCCCGCTATGGGGATCTATTTCATCCATGACCCCGATGATTACTGGATTGAAATCCTCCCCTATCGCTAAACGCGTTGTTTCTGCCCACGGGAGAGTCGGGTGATCATTCATCAGTAATAATCATTCGCTGTCATTCTCGCCCGCGCCGTAGCGTGCAAGGCTCCGAGGATGTGATGACGTTACGGTCGGCCGATATTTATCAGTGGCCTTAAACCTGCGGCGCTTCACGGTTGTTGGTTTATTAAAAGCTACAAGTAGGTTTCATACCGCTCACAGCCGGGTGCGGATCCTGTAGCCGACCTCTGCCCGGCTTGACAAAATGAATTATCAAATACCACTTAATACTATGAATTTTAATAATTTCACAATCAAATCACAGGAGATAGTGCAGAAGGCTATCGATCTGACCCGCCAGGCGGGGCAGCAGCAGATTGAGCCTGTACATATCCTGAAAGCCATGATTTCTGAAAGTGAGACGATTCTGAATTTCATCTTTCAGAAACTGGGTGTGCCTATGCCCACGGTGGTTCAGGGTGTGGAGTCTGCCATAGCCTCGCTCCCGAAGGTGAGCGGCGGCGATGTGTTCCTGAGCCGTGAGGCCAATGACGCGATGCAGAAGGCTGTGGACTATTCCAAGTCCATGGGCGATGAATACGTGTCGGTCGAGGCGATGCTGATGGGTATCCTCCGCACCAAATGCCGTGCATCCCAGATCCTTAAGGATGCCGGTGTGACGGAGAAAGGGCTCGAAGCCGCTATCGCCGAACTCCGCAAGGGGAATAAGGTGAAGGATCAGAGTGCCGAGGAGTCGTACCAGGCGCTGTCGAAGTATGCCATCAATCTCAACGACCGGGCCCGCTCAGGCAAGCTTGACCCGGTGATCGGACGTGATGAGGAAATCCGGCGCGTGCTGCAGATTCTTTCGCGACGTTCGAAAAACAATCCCATGCTCGTAGGCGAACCCGGTACCGGTAAGACCGCCATCGCCGAAGGACTCGCCCACCGTATCGTGCGCGGCGATGTGCCCGAAAACCTTAAGTCGAAGCAGATATATTCGCTCGATATGGGTGCGCTGGTGGCCGGAGCCAAGTATAAAGGTGAATTCGAGGAGCGTCTGAAGGCTATCGTCAATGAGGTGACTCAGAGCGATGGCGAGATCATCCTCTTTATCGATGAGATCCACACTCTCGTAGGCGCCGGAAAGGGCGAAGGGGCTATGGATGCCGCCAATATCCTTAAACCGGCTCTGGCACGCGGAGAGCTCCGCTCTATCGGTGCCACTACGCTCGATGAGTATCAGAAGTATTTTGAGAAGGATAAGGCGCTCGAACGACGTTTCCAGAAGGTGATGGTGGATGAGCCGGATGAGATGTCGGCCATCTCGATTCTGCGTGGCCTGAAGGAACGGTATGAGAACCACCATAAGGTGCGTATCATGGATGAAGCCATCATCGCTGCCGTGCAGCTGAGTGTGCGCTATATCACTGACCGTTTCCTCCCCGATAAGGCTATCGACCTGATCGATGAGGCCGCCTCCAAACTGCGTCTGGAGATGGACTCCATGCCGCAGGCGCTCGATGAGGCCACCCGTAAGATCATGCAGCTCGAAATCGAGCGTGAGGCTCTTAAGCGTGAAGGTAATGACTATAAGCTGAAGGAAATCGACGAGGACCTCGCCAATCTGCGCGATACCGAAAAGTCGCTCAAGGCAAAGTGGCAGGCTGAAAAGACTGAAATCAACCGCATCCAGCAGAATAAGGTGGATATCGAGCAGCTCAAGCTCGAAGCCGAACGCGCCGAGCGTGAGGGCAATTACGCCAAAGTGGCCGAAATCCGCTATTCCTCTATCAAGCAGAAGGAGGATGAGAATGTGGAGATCCAGGCTCGCCTGAAGCAGCTGCAGGGGGAAGGGGCCATGATCAAGGAGGAGGTGGATGCCGAGGATATCGCTGAAATCGTAAGCCGCTGGACCGGCATACCCGTCAAGAAGATGGCTCAGAGCGAGAAGGAGAAACTCCTCCATCTCGAAGAGGAGCTGCATAAGCGTGTGGTAGGTCAGGATGACGCCATTCGCGCCGTCAGCGATGCGGTGCGCCGCTCGCGTGCCGGACTTAATGACCCGCGCCGACCTATCGGTTCGTTCATATTCCTCGGCACTACCGGTGTCGGTAAGACTGAGCTTGCCAAGGCTCTGGCCGAATACCTCTTTGACGATGAGGATATGATGACGCGTATCGATATGTCGGAATATATGGAGAAGCACTCTGTAAGCCGTCTGGTAGGAGCGCCTCCGGGATACGTAGGCTACGAGGAAGGTGGACAGCTCACCGAAGCGGTGCGCCGCAAACCTTACAGTGTAGTGCTCTTCGATGAGATCGAGAAGGCCAACCCCGATGTGTTCAATATCCTGCTGCAGGTGCTCGATGATGGCCGTCTGACCGACAATAAGGGGCGTTTCATCAATTTCAAGAACACTATCATCATCATGACCTCCAATATGGGCTCCGACATAATCCGCGAGAATTTCAAGGGTTTTGCCGATAAGAATGAGGAGGAGAAGACGGAGGTGATCGATACCACGAAACGCGATGTGATGGATAGGCTGAAACAGATCATCCGTCCGGAATTCCTCAACCGTATCGATGAGACTGTGATGTTCACTCCGCTCGACAAGAAGGAAATCATGGAGATTGTGGAGATTCAGGTGAAGAGCGTACAGAAGATGCTTGCCTCCAACGGCGTGCAGCTTGAAGTCACCCGCCCGGCTCTCGAACTTCTGGCCGAAGACGGTTATGACCCGGAATTCGGCGCACGTCCTGTAAAACGCACCATACAGCGTCTTGTGCTCAATCAGTTGTCGAAGGATATCCTGGCCCAGAAGGTCGACAATTCACATCCTATCGTGATCGATGTGAAGGATGATGAACTCATCTTCCGCAACGACTGACACTTTCTCTCCGGCCTGCATATAAAGCAGCCTTAAATGATTAGCCCGGGGTGCCGTCAGATTTGATGGCGCCCCGGGCTCTCGTTACGCTATATGTTTTAGGCGGTAGGCTTTAGGTGGCTGGCTTTAGTCCTTCAGGTAGTAAGTGATCGAGGTGACTACGCGCACCGTCTTGATATAGGGGGTGTACTGGTCGCGGTCCTCGATCGAGAACTGCCCCTGGCTCGCTGTCTTGATTTTGCCGAGGTCACTGTGGGAATCGGAGGCGAACTTATCGGCTGCCTGGCGGGCATTGGCCGTGGCTTCGGCCACCATCTCGGGCTTGATGGCATTGAGGTCGGTGTAATCGTAGCGGGTGGTGTAATTGTAGTCGCCCGCCACGATGGCCACTCCCTGTTTCATCAGATCGGTCTGGCGCTTTATGAGCTCGCGCACTTTCTCCACCTTCTCTGAGGTGACCACAACTACGTTGGTGACCGAATAACGGTACGTCACATCCTGATTGCCGTAGCGCTCTGCCGCCTGGTCGAATACCTGCGGCGGATTGACGGATATCTCTGTCTCGGCTATACCGTTGCTTTTCAGGAATGACAGTATGGCGGCATTCGAACTCTCTATCTTCTGGTAGATGGAGGGTAGGTCGTTGCCAAGCTCTTTGGTCACGATAGGCCATGTCACCTTATTGGCCGGCACCTCTTTTTCACACAGGCCGCGCGTAGTCACCACGCGGTCGCGGTTGGAGAAGTTGTCGATTCCTGCCTTCACCATCCATCCGGCTCCGAATATGCCTAAGGCAAGCAGAGCCATCCCTATCACTGTCTTGTTTGCTGTCATAAGTATCTTTAGGTTGTTGAGATTACAGTTATAACGCTTTCGCAGGGATTTTAATCAAATACACCAGCAATTTATAATATATGTTAGTATATCTATCGGGCCACGACTGTCCGTCTTGACGAACGGTCGCGGCCCGGCATTCAGGTGGGTCAGGCTCAGCGTGCCAGTGATACGTTGACGCTTACGCCGTAGTTGGAGTTGGATGTGGGGTATGCACTGTTGCTCACAAGCGGCGTATTGACCTGATGGTCGAAGAAGGCGTTGAGCGTGATGCGGCGGCTGAGTATGTAGCTTGCCATGAAGTTGATCGAGAAGGTGCGGGTGCCCTGGGTGGCCTGGGTGTAGGCGGTCTCGATGCGGCGTATGAGGCTGGCGTTGTTGGCGTAGGAGAAGTCAAGGTTGAGCGAAAGGTCATTGCTCACGTTACCCTGACGGCTGCCGATCTTGATGATTTTATTGAAGTTGGCAATCTTGAATCCTGCGCCGAGCGTCAGCTGGCGGCTGGTGGTCTCTACCACCTGCCCTGCCGATGTATTGAGGTTGAGCGTGCGTGAATCCTTGTATTCGGCGTTGACGCTGAGATCGTTCTGGAATGTCATGTTGACACCGATCAGAGGGGCGAAACGCTCCGTTATGGCCACACTCGAGATGCTGTAAGGCGATGAGGGGACGGGCATGCCGGAAAGTTCATCGTAAGTGAAACCATAGTCGCCATCCACGCTTTGCCAGTTGAGGAAGGAGCTGTAGCTTCCCACGGCATACGTACACTGATAGGCATGATTGACGGTGAAGGTCTTGAAGATTTTCTGCATGTTGCCCATCTGCAGGAATCCGTCGTAGGTCACCTTCCAGTTGGGAAGCATCGAACTGAGTCCGGGGAAGAGGTCGAGCGTCACCTTATTCACATCCATACCGCTGTAGGCGGCGATGAAGGCGGGGATGAGCACATCCGAACTCGTGGCGCTCACCGATCCGATTTCCGGATTGTACGGGGTACCTGCCAGCGGGCTACCTTCCATGAATCCTGTCGAGGGGTAATGCACACCTCTGTATTCGGATTCGTATCTGGCGGCCACCTGCGGGATATAGTTCAGGAAGCGTGTGAATGCCCCGGAAGCATACCCGTCGTCGGCCTTGGAGCTCTTCATGGCCGTGAGTATGGCCACATGGGTGCGCGTGTAGGATCCGGTGCGGGTGGTAGGCATCCCTTCGTACATGAACTGCACCTGACGCGTACGCGAGTCCGTAAGGTTGGTGGTCAGGGTCACTTTCAGTCCGCGTATCGGTTCGAGCTGAAGTTCGAAGTTATAGTCTTTGGCATCGTTCCATATGGCGGGCGATACCTGATTGTTGTCGGTAATGAGCCATCCGCGTTCGAGTGCCCGGTCTACGTATGATTCATCGTAGAAGCCGAAGGCGAAGTCAAGTCCGGGGCTCATCGGGCCATAGGCGGTGCTCTGCCCGAAGATATCACCGATATTGGGTGAGAACTGCGGCAGATTGAGCGAATGGCTCTGCTTCATGCGGAAGCTGAAGCTGCGGGGCATCAT
This sequence comes from uncultured Porphyromonadaceae bacterium, assembly GCA_947176605.1. Lineage (GTDB taxonomy): Bacteria > Bacteroidota > Bacteroidia > Bacteroidales > Muribaculaceae > Lepagella. The sequence goes on along the minus strand of CAMWRH010000028.1, from coordinate 8,299 downwards.
GAGGAAGCGCAGGCCGTACTCGGCAAGTTCGGAGGCGAAGCTCTTTTTGGCCTCTTTCTTGTCTTCGGTCACCACGAGCTTGAGGTTCTGTTTGCCACGGGTGAGGATTTCGATGTTATTGTCGTCGACTATGCGTGTCTTCAGCGTAAAGGGTTTGCCGTTGGCTGTGGCGCGGATCCTGACTTTCTTTGTCTTCAGGTTATGCTGCACCATCGTTGTGGTGTCTTCGGCAAGCGTCACGGCACGCTCGAATTTCTTCGGTGTGTCTTTCTTTACCGGAGCAGTGCGCTGCCCGGGACGCGCGGTGTTGCGCCCGGCGCTGCGTGAGGAGGCGAAGCGCTTGTTGATGGCCTGAAGGTATTTGGATTTGTTGTAGAGGGTCTCGAAGTTGATGCGGGCATCGCCGTTCCACGACGACTGGTTGGCTATCGAGTTGCCGAGATACACGTCATCGACCGTTGCCCCCTTGTCCCACTGATAGGTAGTGGTGTAGGTGAGGTTGGCCGTAAGGTAGTCGAGGAAGGCTATCTTGCTGAAGGGAGCCTTGTAGCTTCCGGTGAAGGTCTGGTTGTAGTTCCAGGGTGTCCCGAGTCCGCGTATCGAGGAGAGCACAGTGTCTTTCCAGTCGCGGTATTTGTCGGGGAAGAGGCGCTTGTTGACGGCCCCTACGGCTTCCTCGATGCGTGCCGTGGTGTTGGAATTGAACGACAGGGTGAGGCTCGGCAGAAGATTCCATGTCAGGGCGAGCTGGCGGTTCCAGTAGAAGTTCTTGCTCACCTGCACGGGGAGCTGGAAGTCTACATCGACCTCGCTGCGCGTCTGCTGCTCGTAGTAGTAGCGTGTCATGGAGGTGAGGAAGGTGAGGTTGTTGAAGAGCCAGTTGATCTGCCATTCGCGAAGGAATTTGGCATTCTTGCTCTTCCCCTTTACCCATGCGAAGGGCTTGAGGGGCTTGATCATCGGGGAGTAGCTGTATTGCAGCGAGCCGCGGTAATCGTTGGTATACTCATACTCGGTCGTGGGGTCGAAGTTCTTCTGCTTGTTGTAGGAGAATGCCACGGTGAAGTTGGCCGGGTCCCAGGGCATCGGGGTCTTGCTCTGCACGTTGAAGCGCAGGTTGGAGATGGAGAAGCTTTCGGTCTCCTTGCGGGTGACGGCATAGTTGCGTATCGAATCCTTCTCCTGCTTGGTTGTGGCCGCGTCGAGGGCGTCCTTGAGCAGTATGTCCTGGTCGAGGGGGTTGTATTTCGGGGTGGTGCGTTCGGATGATTTGGCGTAGTATACGGGGGCGGAGAGCTTGGCGGCGGCCGGCACGACCTTGCCGAGGTCACCCTGCACTGCCACGTTGTACTGCTGATAGTCCTCCATGCGGCGCGATGCGAGTCCCTGGTCTACGCTGCCGAATCCCTCGGTCTCCTTGTGGAAGGAGAAGTTGAGGTTGGCCACGTCGGATAGCGAGAGGTTGGCATTGACGTTGGCCGCCCATCCGCCGTCTTCGTTGAAGTCGGTGACTTTGAGCTCGTTGAGCCATACGATGCCGTCTTTGGTGGAGGCCGAACGGTTGCGCACGCCGATGAGCATCACTCTCACGTCGGAGAGCGAGGGGTTGCCGAGTACGGAGATGGTGTTGCGTTCGTTCGAGGGGTCGCGGCGGGTGTAGAGTGTGGTGTACCCTACCCCTTCGGTACCGGCCGAGCGGTCGCGGTTGCGCTCGGTCTTGAGGGTGGTGAGGGCATCGAACTCCACATCCATACGGTTCGACAGGGGCCACACGGCAGCACGGTCGGCTGAGTTGAAGTTGTTGTAGGTGCCGGGTGCGGTGATGTCGAGGGGCACTTCGTATTCGTAGTAGTTGTTCTTTACGTCGGAGCCGAGGCGGATGAATACGGAGAGGTCGCCGTCTTTGAGGTTGGTGGGATCGTCGATGAGTGCTTCGGCATGTACCCACATCTGCATGCGGCGGTAGATACGCAGGTCGAGCTGCGTGTTCTTGTATATGCCGCGGGCATCGCCGGGCTGCAGTCCGGTGAGCTTGAGCTGGAGCGACTGCTCGTTGAGCTGGGTGGCCTGCGACTGACCGGGATCCTGGATACGGTCCACTCCGGGAGGAAGGACGTAGTTGACGGGGGTACGCCCGGCATTTTCCTCGATATTGACCACCGACATGTCGAGCTCACCCTCGGCCGGAGAGTCGTTGCGGCTGTTGAGGTTGAACTGGTAGTCGCGCCATTCGCCGCGCACGAGTTCGAGTGTGGCGAAGCGGAGGTGTGTCACTGCCTTGAACCCTGTCATGAAGATTCGGGCGAAGCGTATGGTGGAGAAGTCGTTGATCCCTCCCACCACTTTGTCGGGTGAGCTCAAGGGTATCTTGAACTGATACCATGTCACTTCCTGCTCTCCCATACGGGTATTGACGCGGCTCACCTGCTTGTCGGTGATATAGTTTTTGCCGACTTCGAGGTCTTCGGGGCGTATCGATACCTTGTACTGGTAGTAGCGTTCGTATTCGTTGAGGGTGTTGTCCTGGTTGATGTCCTCTACGTCAGGCACTGTGCGCGACGACTGATACTGCGGATTCGGGCTCTGGTCGGGCGAGAGGGAGTTGCCCTCTACGCCGTTGTAGCGTTTGTAGCGCTCGAGGATGGAGGCCTGGATCTGGTCGTAGTAGTCGGAGCGGTAGAAGTGGTAGTTGTCGCCTGCCGGGTCGTTGAAGGGCGACCAGGGCACATCCTGCATCTCTGCCACGCGGTCGGCTGAAATGCGGGTGCGCAGTGTGTTGAGATAGTCGGCATATGAGGTGAAGCTGAACTCGTCGTCGTTGGGGAGTCCGTCAAGTCCGACATCCTGCTTCGGGCGTGCGTCCTGGGCGTTCTCGAAGGCGTAGGTCAGTGAGTTCTGACGGCTTACGCGCCCCCATACGGTCTCGGTCATGAACTGGTCGTCGCCATCGATTGGCACACCGTTCTCATAGCTTTTCATTCCGTCCTTGAGTATGTCCTCGGAGATTTCTCCGAAGTTGAAGTAGAGGTCGCCCCCCTCGAGGTTGGGATTCTCGGGGTCAAGGAAGGGGTCGAGGAGCCAGAACTGTATGTATTCTACGTTGGAGTTCTCAAAGTTGGTATTGTCCATCTTGCGCATTATGCCGCCCCAGCGTTTTTCAGGCATGAGGAGGCTGCCGTCGGTGTCGATGTTGTCGGCATCGAGGTTGTAGGGGCCGCGCTCGGTGGGATAGAATGAGAGGTTGAGGCACTGTATGAGGTTCTGCTCGCCGTATACTACGTCGCGGTTGGGGAAAAGTTCGTTGACCTTGACTTCGCGCACGTAGGGGTTGGAGAGCTGTTTGAGGTCGTTTTTGAGGTAGCCGGGGCAGAGTGAGGAGTTTTTCTGCGTGAAGAGGCGGTCCACGTAGTACCATGCCAGCAGGGCGCGGTTCTTGCCGTAGTCTACGTTGTTGCTGAGCCCTGCTTCGGGGAAGAGGGCGTCGGCGCCTGAGTCGTAGGGGGTGGAGGCCAGGAACCATGAGTAGGGCGACCGGAGGTCGACTCCGGTCTGCGTGGATTCGAAATCGTCGATATACGACGAGCCTTGGTTGGAGCCCGACTTCTGCTGATGGGGCACAAGCTGGGCGAACTCGGCGCTGAGTTTGAGCGAGGAGGGGGCGGTGGCGTTGATGGTGGGCACTCGGTTCATGAGGTTGGTGAGCCACATGAAGTCTTTGTTGTAGGCCAGGTTGAGGCCCCACATGGTGTTGTTGATCACCTCATCGCCAAGGTTGACCTTTTCGGTGAGTGATTTTTCGGAGAAGTGCAGCAGCGTGCCTCCGAGGGTGAACTCGTTGGAGAAACGGTACTGGGCGTCGAGTCCGAGCAGGGTCTTGCGCTGCATCGAGAACATTGACTGGTTCTCGAGCGTGACGCTTACGTTGGTGCCGGAGTCGATGATGCTCTGGTTGGTGATGGTGACTATACCCATGCTGTAGTCGACGGTATAGTCGGAGTTCTCGACGAGTGTGGCGCCTCCGGCGGTGACCACCACCGATCCTCGGGGCACGTTCATGGCGTTGAGCCGTATCTGCGCTCCGCTTGAAGCCTGGTATTCGCCGATCAGGGAGAATTTGTCTTTGTCGGCAAACTGTTTCGCCACCACGAGTGTCGAGTCGTAAAGCTCTTTGAATACGTAGGGGGCGGCAAGCGCCTCGTTGCCGATCTTGCGTTCGAGGTGTGCGCCGAAGGGTTCGGCCACCGGGAAGATTATCTTGCCCGACTGCGACAGCACCGTGTATCCCTCCACATAGTCAAACAGGCCGTCGGGATTCGACTCCTGGTTGGAGTCGAGACGGTCAAGGTTCATCACCTGCAGCAGCGGCTGGTTGGCGATCGACCCTACGGGGAGGTAGGTGATTTCGGTGCCGGTGGTGTCGGAGAGGTATTTGATGTTGAGCTTGAAGTTTTTCGATTGCAACTGGTAGGCGCCGAGGTTGTAGACGTTCTTCATCATGAGCTTCCACATCGGCAGGCGGGTGGAGATGGTGGTGCCGCGCAGCATCTTGAGGTAGAGCGACTGGTCGGTCTGAGCCACGTCGCCGGAGAATTCTCCCACCTGGTAGACCTTGCCCTGATACGTGTATTCGTATGCCACGGCAAGCACCTCGTCGGAGTTGAGGGCCTGCTTGAGCGATATGTAGCCGAGCTGCTCGTTGAGTGTATATTCGCTCGACTGGAGCAGACGCGCGCTCTCCACCTTTTCGTAGTCGCGGCCGCCGGTGATGCCGTAGGTCTGCAGGGGTGCGAGCACCTGGGTGACCTGGTTGATGTTGCGGGCATCGGGGTATTGTGTCTTGAGCACTTCAAGCAGATTGTTGCTCGAGTTGGTGGGTATCGGCATACTGGTATTGGGTGTCCAGTAGTCGCTGGCCAGACGTGTATTCTCGCCAAGGTCCATGAATCCCACGAAGTTACGGCTTTCCTGATAGTTGGAGTTCTTGTTGGTCACCCACACCTCGATGCGCGTGATGCTTATGCCGCTCGACACGAGGGGCAGGCGGGAGGCAAACTGGTCGTAGTTGTCGTAGAAGTATTGTGCGAGGAAGAAGTGGCGGTTGGCGTCGTATTCGTCGGCCCGAAGGTTGAAGGCTGTGGTCTGCACGCCGCCGGTGGTGTTGATGGTCTTCGACTCGGAGTTCTGCTGCGAGAGTAGTCCGGTCAGGGTGAGTTTGCCGAACTGCAGTTTGGTCTTCATGCCGAACAGGGCCGTGCCGCCACGTATCAGCGACGACCCTGTGGTCATGCTGACGTTGCCGGCTTCGATGCTCTTTATTATCTCGTCCTCTTTACCTTCGTAGGCGAGTTTGAGGTTTTTTGAGTCGAAGTCGAATGTGGCGTCGGTATTGTAGGTCATGTTGAATTTCAGCTTGTCGCCTACGGATGCGCCGATGGTGGCCTGTATCTTCTGGTCGAAGTCGAAGTATGTCTTGCGCCGAGATTTGAGCGAAAGGGCCGGGTTGTCGGTCTTGTTGCTCTTTATCCCCATGGAGAGCTGGATGGAGCCCTGGGTGGTAAGGCGCACGCCGCCGGGTCCGAACACTTTTTCGAGCGGACCGAGGGCGAAGTTCATGTCGAGTATGTTGAATGGCTGCTTCTCCCCTTCCTGCGTGCTGATGGCGTTGCGTTGGTGGAAGTAGTCGTAGAGGGCCTGACGGTTGGCGTAGTTGTTGTAGTCTTCTACGCTCATTATCATCGGAGTCACGAGGTCGCGGTCGCCAAGGCGCGTGTGTATCACGTACATCCCGGACTCCGGATCATAGATGGCTTCTGTCTTGATATTGGAGGGATCGGAGAGGTCGGCGGCGTATTCGGCATCAAGAAGGGCGTTGTAGCCCCGGGGCATTGTGGGCGATACCGGAGAGGGCATCAGTATCGAATCGGGTATGTCGGTGCCCTGCACGTATTGCGGCTCCGGAGCCGGAGGAGGTGGGTCAAGCTCCGACTTGCGGTACTGAGCTATGGAAATGACCGAAACCAGCAGCAACAGGAATATTGCCACCGGTCGGAATCTGCGTAGTATTATGCTCTGATGTCGGTTACGTGACGTCATCGGTCAGTCTGATTAGTATCCCCCTGTCTGATAAAAAGATTTATAAGCCGTATCGGGCTTATTGATTCCATAAGCCTGGTGATGCTCATGAATCCTCCCCCTTCTTACAGCATCTTCAGGGCCTGCGATACGGCCTGCTCCGTGGTGAGCGCCGGGTTGCCTCCGAACAGCTTCTGCAGCACTTTCTGCGACGGGGCCTGCGGGAAGCCCAGCATCACAAGTGCGGCAAGCGCATCCTTATAGGCGTCATCTGCCAGAGGGGTATGAGTACTTAACGCCTCTACGCCTATGTTTATTTTATCCTTAAGGTCTACGATAATGCGCTGCGCCGTCTTGCCGCCTATCCCTTTGACGCTCTTGAGCATCTTGTCGTTGCCGGTGGCTATGGTCTCCGAGAGTTGCTGCGGATTGAGCGAGGAGAGTATCAGCCGGGCTGTATTTGGCCCTACGCCGCTCACTCCTATCAGAAGGCGGAACAATGCGCGGCTCTCGCGCTCAAGAAATCCGAAAAGCACATGGGCATCCTCGCGGATTGACTCATGTATATACAGTCGGCATTCCTTCTTGTCCTGAAGGGCGGCATAGTCAAGAAGTGTAATGTTGATTTCATACCCTATCCCGTGGCAGTCCACCACGGCGTAGGCCGGCTGAAGCTCTGCGAGCGTCCCTGCAATATAATCTATCATCTATACGTTATCTTTTTAATGTGCGCCCGGCTCCGGGGAGACACATGCATCACGCACCGATATGCGTGCCGCATCCTCTCCCTGAGTCTCTCAGGCTTGATGGCGCGCAGCCCGGACACATGCTTTACGCATCCCTCCGGCTACGCCTCACTCTATTCTAACGAGTCCGGGGGCGTAAAATTGCAGGCCTGCGGCTTATTTACATTTTAACCTGTTACCGATGTTACAGTCTTACAATTCCCAATTACTCGACAATGCCGTGGCACATCTCTCCAAGCTCCCTGGGATCGGCCAGAAGACGGCACTGCGTCTGGCGCTCCATCTGCTGCGTCAGGAGGAGGATGTGGCCGTAGGGTTGGGTGAGGCGCTGTCGGCCATGCGCCGCAATATTCGTTATTGCTCCAAATGCCATAATATAAGCGAATCGGAGGTATGCCCTATCTGTGCAAGCCCTCGCCGCGACGCCTCTACGGTATGCGTGGTGGAGAGTGTGAAGGATGTGCTTACCATCGAGTCTACGCGTGAGTTCAACGGCATGTACCACGTGCTGGGAGGCGTAATCTCCCCTCTCGACGGTATCGCGCCGTCGGATCTGGAAATCGACAGTCTTGTGGAGCGAGTGATCGCTGATTCTGTGGAGGAGGTGATTCTCGCACTTAATCCCACTATCGAAGGGGATACTACCAATTTCTACATCTTCCGCCGTCTGGCCGAGACTCCGGTGCGGATATCCATACTCGCCCGGGGAATATCCATCGGCAACGAACTGGAATATACCGATGAACTCACCCTCGGACGCTCCATACTCAACCGCGTCCCGTTTGCCGACACTTTTTCCACCAAGTAGAGCCATGTCAACCCACGATTCCGTCATATCCGCCCCCATACGCCTCCGTGCCCTTGAACCTGATGATGCCGACCTCCTCTATGTGGCCGACAATGACTGCGATGTCTGGCCCGGCTCGGAATCCGTGGCCCCGTATTCGCAGCATATGCTGCGCGAATATGCCCTTAATTATGATGCCGACCCGTTCAGCGCCGGGCAGATCCGTCTTGTGGCCACTATTGCCGAAGGGCGTCACGAGTCGTCTCCCATCGGGTTGCTTGACCTCTACGAAATCTCTCCTCTTCATGCCCACGCCTGGGTGGGCATATACGTGCGCCCTGAAATGCGCAGGCGAGGTTATGCACTTGAAATGCTCCGCCTGGCTGCGGTGTACGCATCCTCTACGCTACGCATCAACCGCCTCGGTGCCCGCGTACTTGATTCAAACGAGGCCTCTATGAAGCTCTTCAGCCGGGCCGGATACCGGCATTGCGGCATGTTGCCGCAATGGCATTTCTCACGGGGTGGATTCGAGGACATGCACATATTCTGCATTGATTTGCATTGACCCAAAATGTTGCATAATACCTCCAGCCCAAACCTAAAGCCTAAAACCTAATTCCTAATTCCTCCCTCCTAATCATTAGTGGTGCGTTAAGCACCGAGTAATTATAACTTGTCGTTTTTATGGTTA
>CAMWRH010000027.1 GCA_947176605.1 uncultured Porphyromonadaceae bacterium | reverse complement strand
CCGCCACCCTCCCCCTATCCACCCGCATCACAAGGCCTCCTGACATCCATGACATCTACATGCTGACAAAATTACGATACCTCCATATCGCGGTGATATGTGCCGCGACGCTATGCATGCTGCCCGGCGGCGGTTGCCAACGGGCCGACCGGGCCGACGGTCGCTCTGCCGCACTGCGCGATCTCGACCGGCTCCTCGAATCCCCCGACACCTTCACCCAAAGCCGGCGCTACCGCATCACATACCTGTCGGAGCGGCTTCGCCACGTCGACGCACCGGCCGACCGCTACAATATCTACCGCGGACTCTACGGCCAATACCGCCGCTACCGCTGCGATTCGGCCATGCTCACAGCCGAGACACGTCTGCGCACCGCCCGCACACTGGGGGGACAACCGCTCATATCCGCCTCTCTCAATCTGGCCGAGAGTTACTCCGAGATGGGCAACTACCACGAGGCTCTCGAGATACTCGACACTATCCCCCGCAACGGTCTGGCCGACTATCACCTGCAATATCTCTACGACATCTACGGGCGCACCTTCCGCCGGCTGGCCGACCGCGATGCAATCGGCGACCACAAACTGGCCTATGCCGCCAAGGCGGCTGCCTACCGCGACTCTACCCTGCAGCTGCTCGCCGACACAATGCCCGATTACTTCTATATCCGCGCATCGCAACTGACGGATGCCGGGAAGTGGGATAAGGCAATGGCTACGCTCGACAGGATGGAGGAGCGCTTCGGGGCCGACGACACTCCCGCCCATCTCGCCATAAAGGCCGACATCTGCCGCCACCTCAACCGCCGCGGCACAGAGGTGGAATACCTGGCCAGGGCCGCCGCTACCGACCTCCGTGCCGGCCACAAGGACTCGGAGTATCTTACGCGCCTGGCCATCACTCTGAATGAGATGGGGGATGTGGAACGCGCCTACCGTTATATCACCCGCGCGCTGGCCGACGTGCGGTTCAGCGAGGCGAATGCGGCATCCTCGGACGTGCTGGAGGCGATGCCCATCATCGAGCAGGCCCACCATGAGGCCGAGCGGCGCCGCACTCTCTATATTTCCATCCTTTCGGGAATAATATTGCTCCTCGCGCTGGTATTAGGGGTGGCGCTGCGTGTGGCGCACCGCCGGCTTGCGGCCAACCGCCGCCTGAGCGCCACTCTTGAAGAGAATAACCGCAGGCTTGCCCGCGTCAACCGCGCCCTGGCATCCGCCAATCAGGAGCGCACCGCCTACATCTACGATATCTTCAGCGCCCACAGCGACTATATAGAGCGCATCGCCGCATTCCGCCGCACGCTGTCGAGGCTGCTGACTGTGCGCAAATACGGTGAGGCGGCCGAAATCCTGAAGGACGAGCAGATTGAATCAAGCGCGTTGCAGGATATGTATGCCCGTTTCGATACGGTATTTCTTAACATCTGTCCGGATTTTATCGAAGTCTATAATACCATGGTGGGTCCCTCCGACCGTCTCGATCCGGCCTCGCGCTCACTGACAGCGCCGCTGCGTATGCTGGCCCTTATGAAACTCGGCGTCACCTCCACGCGCCGTCTGGCCGAAATGCTGCATTACAATACTCAGACCATCTACAACTACCGCGCCCGCCTGAAAGGCGCACTGACCGCCGACCGTGAGGTATGGGATGCCTGGATATCGGCACCGATCCCCGATGCCTGCATATCGGCAGCCGCACCCGACGAAGATGACGGGTGAGCCCCTCTCCGATTACCCGCCATTCTCCCGATTAATCCCAATTAATCCCGATTCTTCCGGGCAATCCCGGGCAAGCAGAAGAATTTCTCTCCTATCCGGAGTCTACTCACTGGGGTGTAATATGATATCGGAGAGCACTGATTATCTGTCATTTGGATTTTACTCACTCCTACTCACACCCATAACCGCTCTTGCATTACTCCCCCGCGCACCCCTAAATTTGCGGTATCGGCCACGGCGGCTACATCTGCCCCGCGGCTCACTTAAAATCCATACCGCAACATGATGAAAAAGACTGCAAATCTTCTCGCCGGGATGCTTATGCTATGTGCTCCGGCAGCCCACGCCGGGTATCTCTTCTATTATACCGAATCCGGCTCTACACCGACCCTCGACAATTCGGTAAGTTTCGAACAGCATACCGGGTATGTGGCCAAAAACGGCACCACGACCGACGCGATGCTGCTGATCAAGGAAATCTCCGCCGACTTCACATCCACATGCTACTGGAACGTGATGGACGATGCCACGTCCGAGTTCCTCATGTCGTCCAACTCCAATGTAGGCTTCAGCAGCAAGAAGACGGCCACTTCATGGCTCCGCGTGGCCGTGCTCCCGAATGGCTCGGTAGAGAGCACCGCCGCCTCTTCGATCGGATTCCGCAGTGTCAGCGACAAGGAGACGGTCACCATGACTCCCGCCGCCTCGCATCATGCGGTGGCTTCGCTGTCGTTCGGCTCTGACAAGTCGTTTACGATTCATTACGGTTCGGTCAACTCCGAAAGCGACATGGGAGCCGTCACCCCCTCTATCAGCGTATCGGCCACATGCACCAAGGCCGATCTCGACTACGACTTCCTGACCAACACCGTCAGCGTCACCGAGACCGCCTGGGGCACCTCCGGCAGTGGCGACGACGGACAGGATCCCGCTCCGGTGGTACCCTTCCCGAAAGCAAGCGCCGACGACTGCGCCCGCTGCTTCATCGACAATGAAGCCGACCACAGTGTGACATTCGTCTTCTCACCCTCGCTCTGGAACTGCGGTTCTCCGGCACGTGTCGAAGTGCGCGGATCCTTCAACGGCTGGGCCTCCGGCAAGCATATGATGGAGTATGACGCCGACCAGAAACTCTGGTTCCTTACCCTCTCATATCCGGAAGTGAAGATCCCCGGCAACAGCGGCCAGCCTGAGTTTAAGTTTGTCACCAACGGTTCGTCATACCAGGACGGCGGTTCGAAATCGTTTATACCCGACGGCTACGTGTTCCGCAACGGCGACAACAATAATATCGTGGTATTCAACTCCGACGATTTCGACCTCATCAAAGCCAACAGCGCCCAGGCCAACAAACTGAAGAGCGCATCCGACTTCGCACTCGACACCCGCGAAGGACAGGAGGAAATCTCCAACTTCCGCTGCGTGCCGGGCACCAAGGCGCTCTTCCGCTCCTATCACCCCTATAAGATCACCAAAAACACCAACGCCACCGAACCGCTCCGCATGGAGTATCTCACCCGTCTGGCCGAGGAAGAGGGTATCAACTCCGACATCTGCCTGTCGGAAAACGAAGAGAACAATCTCCAGAGCTTCTCGATCGCCGGCAAGTCATTCCAGGAGACCATCGCCCCCTACTACCGCACCATCATCGACGAGGGGCGCGTGCTCTATACCGGCACTGTCAATAAATCCACCCCGTCGTACAATGAAGTGTACTATAATCCGACCGGCACCAAGTTCGGCACATGGGTGAAGGAGATTGTGGATTTCATCAATTCCGACGATACGAAGGCTCCCTATCTGATCCACTGCCGTCTGGGCACTGACCGCACCGGCATGTTCTGCGGCACACTGGCCGCCCTCTGCGGCGCCGGATGGGACGAGATTTCGGCCGACTACCAGAAATCCAACCGCATGGGCATCCAGGAGTTCCGCGACTATCACCTGCTGCAGTACGCCTTCCAGCTGCTGCTCGGGGTCGACGACATCGCGGAGGTCGACGACGTGGCAAAAGGGATCCAGGACTACTTCCTCAACAAGGGTATACTCACGCAGAACGACATCTCCGCCCTGCGCCTTAAGCTGAATCCCGGTTCATCAGTCATCACCGGTATCGACTCCTATCCCGCCACACCCCTCAGCGAGGAATACTACGACCTCCAGGGTATCCGCGTGGAGAATCCCGGACACGGCCTCTACCTGCAGCGCAGCGTATGGAGCGACGGCACGGTAAGCTGCCGCAAGGTGGTGCTCTGAACCCCTACCGACGTTTTTCCAAATATAGATATATGTAAGAATTCAGGCTATCCGGCCACCGGGTAATAAAGCACTACGGGTATCCGGCCCCGACACCATCAGGACTCCGTAACTGACAAGACCGCTTTACCGACCGGATACATAAGATTCCCGGCACACTCCAACCGACATTTCTAAGTAGGCGAGGGGGCGACAGGCAGCGTAAGCGCCTGCGCCCCCTCCGTTGCATGATGCCGCTTCCTGCCTGCCGGAGGTGCGCGGGAAGCCTGCCGGAGGCGCGCGGGAAGCCTGCTTTTTACGTGCCGCGCCCCTGCAGAAAGATTTGCACATATGCGCCGAATTTACTAACTTTGCATCTTGAATCAGGCGGCAGCATCATCCTTGCCGCAGCCGCCGGTCACCACCGCCGCAAAGTGATGACTACTTTACAACGCAACGCCTCCCGAGGCACCACCTCCACCCCTCCCCGACATTCAAGTGCCGCCGAGGGGAAAGAGTGTTTAGATGGGGAAGCCCCGGAGGTTAAACATCCCTTCACCTCATATCCCCCTGACTGCCAGGATATTGCTATCGGCACACAGGATTGTTTTTTCGAATCCACACCCGAAGCGCTACTTCCGGCATTCACACTGCAGCTTGCCCGGCTCGGCGACTCCGCAGCCGCCCGCTCCTATGCCAAGGCCCTCACATCGCTGCGCACCTTCCTTGCTACATTCCAGCTTATTTACGAACCCCTCTCCACCCGCACCATAGCCGACTGGCTGATTTCCCTCAGCCTCTCCGGCCACACCCTCTCCACCCTGCGTCTTTACCTCAATGGCATCAGCAGCCTGCACCGCAGTGCTGTCGCCGAGGGCGCCGCGCCGTCGGCACTCCCCGACTATCCGGCGCTCCGCGCCCGTCTGGCCGACATCGAGGCCGCACGCAAGTGCGACTCTGCCTCCACGGACGCGCGCCGTCACGCATCTCCCCTGCGTCCGGCCGACGACACGATACCCGCCGATGAGATGATTCCGGCTCCGCTGCTGCGCGACCTGCACAAGGCCGCCGTAATAGCCGGAGGGATCAGTCTGGAGGCGGCAGCACGCCTGCGCCGCGATGATCTCCCGGCTTATCCCGCCGAACTGGCGGATATTGCCGCCGCATACGCCGACCCGCGCCGCCGCTACCTCTTCCCGCTCCGTCAGAGCGCCTACACGCCGCGCCGGATGGCCCGGCGCATCGCCCGATCGGTTGAGAATTGCGGTGATGCCGCACTCCGCCAGACTCCGGCTCCGGCAATGGAATGGTTTCTGACGGCCCTGCGCTGCGGAGCCACCCCCTCGGAGGCGCTGCTCACTTCGGGGCGCAATCCGATGCGCCACACCACGGAGGCGGATATATTCACCCTGCTCGATGCAGCCGCGCCCGCCGAGGCGCCCGATTCGGAGGCGCCCGACCGGTTGCGCCGGCTCGTGGCCGAGGCTGTGGCAGCCGACCCGCTGCGCTGGTACGCCCTGCGCCTGCGGCGCGGCACCGACATCGCCGGACTCCGCCAGCGCATTGACCGCATCGCTTCCGACAGGGATTCCGGAGCGCTCTCCCCGGCCGATACGTTCTATCCGATGCGCCCTGTGGCCCACCGCACCGCGCATGGCATACGCCACGGCGAGGAGGCCCTGATACCCGATGTGCTCTTTATCCGCATACGCGTCAGCCGGCTGCAGCCGCTGCTGGCACGCATCGCCGATCTGGCCTGGTGCTACCGCCACCCTTCGGGACGCGGCTACGCCCGCATCCCCGATTGCGAGATGCAGGCCTTTCAGCTGGCCATCGGCATATTCACGCCCGAGACCGATGTGCGCCCTCTTGGCACCATACCGCCCCGTCCGGGGCAACAGGTAGTGGTGATCGGAGGTCCGTTTGCCGGACGCACCGGCCGCTACCTCGCTTCAGTGACTCCATCGGCTCCCGGTACCGTCAGCGCCCCCGACACACCCGACACCACCGATACACAGCCTACTCTCCCCGCCTCCCTCCCCATCCTCTACCGCCTCATCCTCCCCGCCGACAACGGCATAGAATGGGAGGCCGACCTCGACCCGCGCCTCGTGGCCCCCGCCAACTGACTACGTGTCAACCCCTATATCATACTTCGACAGTATTGAGAAGACGCCCTGCAGCGCCTTCCAATACCCGATACGCCAAATTCGGACTTTTACTTGCAACAATCAACAATACAAAGTTTTAGAATGAATCGGGAAGATTATATTTTACACAACAATCTTACATCTGACTATCTCCCCGGTTCATTCTTTTAATAGTTCTATACACATCCGATCTACAAAAATCAACATTTGAATTAAAAGAATGAATGCAAAAGCAGTATTACTAATCGTACTGAGCCTTATCTTAGGCAATTCAACCACATTTGCAGAAGAAATTACTACAGATTCAGTAGAAAAGAACAACTGGGGTGGGAAACTGATTAAATCACCGTTCGGCCTTGGCCTGGATATTCAGACAAAATACGTCTGGCGTGGAATGGAGATGATGACAGAGAATTCAGCACCTGTCCTTTTCCCTTCAATGAGCTATACTTACAAAGGTCTGAATATCTATGCGATGGGAGGATATGCCGTCAATGGCAAATATGCGGAGGTTGATTTAGGAATCAACTACACAATCAAGGATTTCAATATAGGATTGAATGACTATTACTATCCTACAATCGATAGTAATGAGGATAAATACCTTAAAGGCGGCAAACACACCGGCCATTGGCTTGAAGGAGTAGTTACATATGCACCATCACGAATTCCCTTATGGGTCACAATCAGCAACTTCTTTTATGGAGCTGATAAATATATCGACTCTAATGGAAAGGAAAAGCAAGCCTACTCTACATATCTGGAGTTAGGAACATACTATGACTTCTTAGAGAACAATAAGATATCACTTACTGTAGGAACCGCCCTCAACCGGTCATGCTATAACGCATACGAGCACGATTTCTCAGTCTGCAATCTTGAACTTAAATACACTTATAATGTCGCATTCAAAAATGGTTGGGGTATACCTCTGAATGTTGCATACATCTATAACCCTGTATTTAATAAATCATTTATCAATTTCACTGTAAATCTCGCTTTTTGAAAAGGATGACTGATCTGAAGCGAAATGCGATAATACTGGCAGCAGGGACTTCGTCGCGATTTGTACCATTATCATCCGAAATTCCGAAAGGGCTTTTGGATGTCAAAGGAGAAATACTTATCGAGCGACAGATACGACAGCTGCAGGAAGCCGGAATTTTCGACATAACAATAGTCGTGGGCTACCAAGCGGCGAAGTTTGAATACCTTAGAGAAAAATTTGGCGTAGAACTCGTGATAAATGAAGATTACGACAGATATAATAATACATCCTCTGTAATTCGGGTTTTAGATCGTCTCGGCAATACATATATCTGCTCTTCAGATAATTACTTCCCAGAGAATGTATTTAACGACAATCCCGTCAAGAGTTATTATAGCGCTAAGTACGCCGAGGGTCCTACTACAGAATATTGCATCACTTCAGATTCAGAAGATAATATAATTGGAGTGACGGTCGGAGGAGAAGATTCCTGGTATATGGTGGGACACGTGTATTTCTCACGCGATTTTAGCGATGCATTCAAAAGCATTCTTATTGAGGAATATAAAAAGGAGAATGTACGACAGGGATATTGGGAAGATGTCTACATCAACCATATCACCAGTCTACCTCCCATATCCATAAAGAAATATAATGACACTGATATCGAGGAGTTTGACTCTATTGATGAACTAAGACATTTCGACAATTCATATATCAAAAATACAAGATCATCTATTATTCGGGAGATTGCTTTAAAAATGAATTGTACTGAAGACGAATTGTCAGGATTCAAAAAAATTCCTCACGATGGAAATTATCTTTTATTCTCATTCCTGAAAGACAATGAAGTTTTTCAGTACCAAGAATCTGATAATTCAATAAAGAGAGTATGACAACTGCGGTCATTCTTGCTGCTCGCAAAGAAAAAGATTGCGAGATTCCATATCCTGTTAAGCCATTTGCAGAAGATATATGCCTTATGGATAGAAACCTCTCTATCCTTAGAGATTGCGGTTATAGAAATATAATCATTGTTGCAGGGTATAAATATGAGGAATTTCTACGTTTTAAGGCGAATGATACAGTTTTAATCTTCAACAAAGAGTATGAGTTTACAGCTTCAATGGGTTCACTGGCTCTTTGCAAAGATTACATCAAAGAGGACTTCCTACTTGTTGAGGGAGACACCTTCTTTGAAAAAAGAGTAATTGAGCAACTGTCGGCAGTAGCAGAAGGTAATTGTTTATCAATGACTGAAGAGAGTGGCTCTGGAGATGAATGCTTCGTTGAGACAAAACATGGGTTTGTCACAAAAATAACCAAAGATCGCCATAGAGTATGCAACTTTGAGGGGGAATTAATGGGCATCTCAAGATTCTCAAAAGATACTTTCGCCAAGTTGATTGATGCCTGGGAGAATTCATCCAATCCATATCTCAATTATGAATATCTTTTTATTGATGTCACCGACCCACTGGATCGTCCGTATATCCGGTTTAAAAATGTAATCTGGGGAGATGTCGACTGCAAGGAAGATTTTAAAAAACTTCAGAACAGCATTTATCGTAGTCTGTGCCGAAAAGAGAATCCATTTGATGAGGAGAATCTGAGAAATCATATAAAGATAATTTTCAAAGATGCTGATGTCTCTAAAGTTCGGATCGAGAAGATTGGTGGCATGAGCAACAAGAACTTCAAAGTTACACTTGAAGGTAAACAGTATGTGCTCCGCGTTCCCGGTAATGGCTCCGACGGGATGGTGGAAAGAACTAACGAAGAATTTAATGCAATCGAGGCCTGCAAGTTAGGGATAAATCCGCCGATAAGGTATTTCAATCCGGAAAACGGAATCAAGCTCGCCGACTTCATAGAAAATGCAGAGACATTGAATGCCGCAACTATTCAACGCCATGACAACATGCGTAAAATTGCGGCTATATATCAAAAGATTCATAACTCGAAAATAAGGTTAAAGAATGAGTTTAATCTTTTCATAGAGATTGAGAAATACGACGCATTAATTGCGAAAGCCGGAGCTACCATGTATGAAGGCTGGGAGGAAATACGTCCGCGGGTTATGGCTCTGGAAGGTTATCTGAATTCTTTAGGAGTCGATCTCAAACCTTGCCATAATGATGCTCTATATGAGAATTTTATTAAATCAGAAGATGGGACAATCTATCTAATTGATTGGGAATACTCCGGCATGAACGACCCTATGGCCGACTTTGCTGCTCTATTTATCGAAGCCGGATTTGAGAAAGCGAATGAAGACTACATACTTGATAAATATTTTGACGGTGCAGTTCCTGCCAATGCACACATAAAGATCCTTTGTTATCAGATTTTATGGGATTATCTTTGGTCGCAATGGACAGTCATCAAAGAGGCAAAAGGAGATGATTTCGGATCTTATGGACAAGATAGATTTAACCGAGTTATAACCAACTTAGAAAGATTAAAAATCAATTAAGAATGACAACTGAGTCGAAAAAGATTGACTGGGCTACCATGCTCATACCTTTTGCCATTGTAGTTGCTATGATGGCGGTGTTTATGATTGAGCCGGAACAATCAAAGAATGTAGTTGATACACTACGTGGATTTTTTGGTGACACAATCGGTGTCTACTATCCCATCTTAGCGATTGGTTGTGTATTGATAACTTTATATTTCGCATTAACCCCTAAATATGCCAACGTAAAATTAGGTAATATTGAAAAGCCTGAGTATTCCAATTTCAAATGGGGCAGTATGATATTCACATCCACAATGGCTGCTGATATCATGTTCTATTCTCTTATAGAGTGGGCGTTATATGGAGGCGAATCACATATCGAGGAACTTGGAGGAACTCAAATGTGGGCACCCACATTCACCCTCTTCCATTGGGGACCTCTTGCATGGGGATTTTATGTTATACTGGCTGTATGTTTTGCCTTTATGATTCATGTCCGCAAACGCCAGAGACAACGTTTTTCTGAAGCTTGCCGACCGCTTCTTGGAAACGCGGTAGATGGAATATGGGGTAAAGTGATTGACGTGACAGCCATCTTTGCAATCGTCTGTGCCACTGCTACTACCTTCTCATTGGCGACACCCCTGCTGACGAATGCAATGGGCTCGGTATTTGGGTTTGAAGCGACTACATCTGTCACGATTCTCGTACTTCTTCTTATATGTACAATCTATACGGTAACAGTCCTATTCGGAATAACCGGAATTAGCAAACTGGCAGGTATATGCGCCTATCTCTTCTTTGCCATTCTCCTATATTTCCTTTTCCTGGGTGGTGAGACTCAATACATAATAGAGACAGGCTTCCAATCTATGGGCAATCTCATTCAGAACTTTATCGGTCTGTCAACGTATATGGATCCTTTGAGAGAGAACGGATTTGCACAGAACTGGACCGTATATTACTGGGCATATTGGTTAGTCTGGTGTGTGGCCACACCATTCTTTATTGCCCTTATTTCCAAAGGACGTACTATCCGCAACGTCGTATTCGGCTCATTTGGATGGGGACTTGCCGGGACCTATATGTCGTTCATTATCCTTGGCAACTACGGTCTGGCACAGCAAATGAAGCATGGGGTCGATGCAATCGGCTATATTGGCAACGGCGGAGAGATGTACGAAGCTATATTGATGATTTTCGATACTCTGCCATTACCCTGGCTGGCGTTGATTCTCTTAGTAGTGACAATGATAGCTTTTTACAGCACAACCTTAGATGGAATAACCTACGTAACCTCATCCTACAGTTACAAACGCATACTGCCTGACGAAGAGCCCTCCAGAGGTATTCGAGGCTTTTGGAGTATAATGCTTATTCTGCTGCCGATAGCCCTTCTCTTCGCACAGAACTCACTGTATAGTCTGCAAGGCGTTACCATAATTGCAGCATTCCCTGTTGGAATCCTTATAATCTTAATAGTGATTAGCTTTTTCAAGGATTTCAAAAGATGGCTGAATGAGAGTCACAAGGTATAAAATCATCTGCGACTGGAGCAGGTATTTAGATTCGGTAATAATCAGCAAGAGATCTCAAATTTTCGGGAATCCTCAAATCTTTTATAATTTTGGGTGAAAATCTTAAGAAAGAGACTGTTAAGGGTGTGGCGTGGAGCGCGGTAGAGAGATTCTCTACCGGCGGCGTGATATTCTTGGCCAATATAATCTTGGCCAGACTTCTTTCACCCAAGGACTTCGGCTTGCTGGCTGTAATCTCAATATTCGTTCAGATTGCACAGACATTTATCGACAGCGGGTTCAGCAACGCTCTTATACAGAAAAAAGACCGCAATCAGACCGATTATAGTACCGTCTTCTTCTTTAATCTCGCAATTTCAATCGGACTCTATACTATACTGTTTTTCTGTTCTCCACTGATTGCACGATTCTTTGATAATGCCCAGCTGACATCATTAACCCGTGTAGTAGGATTGAATTTTGTAATTGGAGCTCTGGTTTCGGTACATCGTACCCGACTTACTGTAGAACTGCAATTCAAGCGCCAGTCTATAATCACATTAGTGTCATCTGTCTGTGCGGCAATGATATCTATATATTTTGCATATCGAGGTATAGGGGTCTGGGCTTTAGTCTTATTGACGCTGACCAATATTTCGATGCAGACAATACTCTTCTATGCCACAATCAAATGGCATCCCTCCTTTATATTTTCACGAAAGGCGTTTAAGAGTCTGTTTGTATATAGTTCCAAACTACTTGGTGCATCATTAATCCATTTACTATATCGCAATATATATCCGGTAGTAATCGGGAAAAAATTCTCAGCGACAGACTTAGGCTATTTTAACCGTGCCGATACATTGGCTATGTATCCACCTCAAATAATTGGTCAGGTCATATCAAGAGTAGCCTTCCCGATATTTAGTCGCATACAGGACGATAACAGCCGGTTAAGATCAGCCTATTCAAAGTATATAGTTTTCTCATCACTTATCATCTTCCCTATAATGATTGGGATGATTGTGCTGGCAAAACCACTTACCATTCTGGTTCTCACCAATAAATGGCTTATGATGGTGCCGATGTTGCAAATCCTCTGTATAGACTGGATGACTGACCATCTTTCATCGATCAATCTCAATGTATTGTATGTAAAAGGACGGTCAGATTTAGCCCTCAAGCTTGAGATTATCAAGAAAACTCTGGCGATTATTATATTTTTCATAAGCCTTTACTGGGGGATAATCGGTGTCTGCGTCGGTCGAGTTGTTTATGGCTTACTCGCTGTATACATGAATTCATTTTATACATCTAAACTTATATCCATCACGCTATGGCAACAGATCAAGGATATTCTGAAGCCCTTGTTGTGTGCGAGTATCATGGGGTTGATTGTCTTTGCCGTAAGCTATTTCTTACACATGGAGATTCTGATACATACTATCATAGCAATATGCATAGGAATCATCTCTTATCCCTTGATTGTGTATATCGTTGATAAGGACTCCTTTAAAGAGGCTAAAATATTGATTATACGACGCTGATATATGAAGAAATTACTGTTCAATATATTCCGGACCATTATTGGAGAAAAGGGATTTGTGAGGTATAAAAACTACCGAAATCAAAAAAACAGAGAAGCCGACTTACGGAAGGCCAAAGAATATCTGACATATCGGGATGCCATACTACAAAATGTCAAAGCTAAAGAGGTTATTAACGTTCTCTTCTTTGTAACAAATCTAAGCATGTGGAAGTATGATGATCTCATCAAGCTTCTTCTGGAGAATCCAAGATTTAAAATTCTGGTGGTCTCTTTCATTATACCGGGGTTTGATAAAGCCACATCTTCCAGGCAGCAAGAGGATATCCGCCGTTATTGCGACAACAACCGCATACCTTTTATTGCCGGATACGACTTTGACAACGATAGCTACTATAATCTGAATCCTGCCGACCACGATATTGTAATCTATACACAGCCATACAATATCGGTTATGGACCATGGCTAATTGATGCGTTTAAGCAACACTCTCTCTTCATATATACACCGTATGGCATCTCTGTTTCCGGCGGAGAGTATTTCTATAATACATATCTTACAAACATTGCTTGGAAAATATTTGTCGGTTCAGAACTCGAGAAGGATATTTTTAAAAACTGCCAATCAGTAGGAAAAGATAATCAGGTGGTCACGGGATTTGTCTCTTATGACAGGCTAAAAACGCCTAAAACCAATCCATGGCGATCAAAAAATAAGAAAAAGATAATCTGGGCACCTCATCATTCTATTGACAATAAGTTTTCTTTTGAAAATTCATGTTTCGAACTGATTTGTGATTCCATGATAGAGATTGCCAAGCAGTTTGAAAATGAAATAGAATTCGCCTTTAAACCTCATCCTTTGCTTAAACAGAGACTGATTGATAAATGGGGCAGAGAAACTGCTGACAACTACTATAATAAGTGGGCTGAAATGTCAAATACATTTATCTGCGATGGGGAATATGCCGATTTATTCGCACACTCTGACGGCATCATACATGATAGTGCGTCTTTCGTATGTGAATACCTTCTGACCGGAAATCCAGGCTTATACACTGTTAAAACCGATCTCGTTCCTCCAGGGATAAACAACAACTTCGGCAGCGCCTGCTTCCGTAACTATTACAAAGGCACGTGTAAGGAAGATATTATCTCCTTCCTGACGAATGTGATATTAGCCGGCGAAGATCCCATGAAAGAGGCCAGATTAGCATTCGTAAAAGAGAACTTATTGCCCCCCGGGGAAAAGAGTGTTGGACAGAACATGATGGACGAATTTTTGGAACTAATAAATTAATAAATTAATACTGAGATAATGTCGATTTTTAAAGATAAAACACTCCTGATTACAGGAGGTACCGGCTCGTTCGGCAACGCCGTTCTTCGACGCTTTATTGATTCCGATATCAAAGAGATCCGAATTTTCAGCCGCGATGAGAAGAAGCAGGATGATATGCGTCATCGTCTTCAGAATCCGAAGGTAAAGTATTTCATCGGAGATGTGCGCAACAAGGAATCTGTCGATATTGCCATGCGTGGCGTCGACTATGTATTCTCCGCAGCCGCATTGAAACAGGTGCCGAGTTGCGAATTCTTCCCGATGGAAGCCACTCGAACCAATGTCGAAGGCACCAACAATGTGTTGCTCTCTGCAATCGAGCATGGGGTAAAAAATGTAGTTGTGCTTTCTACCGACAAGGCTGCTTATCCCATCAATGCCATGGGTATCTCCAAGGCTCTTATGGAGAAGGTGGCTATCTCGAAAGGACGCGAACTCGGTGAGAATGCTACTACAACTATCTGCTGCACTCGCTACGGTAACGTAATGGCATCTCGCGGCTCTGTGATACCTCTTTGGGTGGAGCAGATGATGGATGGGCAACCTATCACAATCACAGACCCGGAGATGACTCGCTTCATGATGACACTCGATGATGCCGTAGATCTGGTAATCTATGCCTTTACACACGGTCATAATGGCGACTTGTTTGTGCAGAAGGCTCCGGCAGCTACACTTGCTACACTCGCAGAGGCCTTGAAGCAGATTTACTCTAAAGTGGACCCGAAATATGGAGAAACCGAAGTCAAGATAATCGGCACACGCCACGGCGAGAAACTTTACGAGACCCTCGTCACACGCGAAGAGATGGCTAAGGCTATCGATATGGGCAATTACTATCGAATCCCTTGCGACACCCGCGATCTTAACTACGATAAATTCTTCATAGAGGGTAATGAGGAAGTTGCAAAAATCGATGATTACCATAGCCACAACACTACACGTCTTGATGTAGAGGGGATGAAAGAACAACTCATGCGTCTGCGCTTTATCCAGGCCGACCTCGGAATGATTGAAGCGGACACCAAGAGAGAGATCCGTTCTGAATAAGCTACACAATGATGGAGCCTAAGAGCCTCTGTCTCAAGAAGCGATTCTTTTAAAAATGAAAATTCTCGTTACAGGAGCCAAGGGATTTGTAGGCAAGAATCTCTGTGCTCAACTCAACAACATAAAAGAGGGGAAGGCCAGGAATTATCCTGTCAAGGTCGATGAGGTATTCGAATACGACATCGGCTCGACTCCCGACGAACTTGACCGCTACTGCAAAGAGGCAGATTTCGTATTCAATCTCGCCGGGGTCAACCGTCCCGAGAATCCCGAAGATTTCAAAAAAGGGAATTTCGGCTTCGCATCAACACTGCTTGATACTCTGAAGAAGCATGGCAATTGTTGCCCCGTGATGTTGTCAAGTTCGATACAGGCCACTCTTATTGGCCGTTATGCCGGACATCCTTACGGCGAAAGCAAAAAGGCCGGCGAGGAATTATTCTTTGAGTATGCCGACGAAGTAGGCTCTAAGGTTCTCATCTACCGCTTCCCCAACCTGTTCGGGAAATGGTGCCGTCCAAACTATAATTCCGCTGTAGCCACTTTCTGCAACAATATCGCCCACGACCTTCCGATTCAGGTAAACGATCCGTCGGTAGAACTTGAATTACTCTATATCGACGATCTCGTAGATGAGATGATTCTCGCACTGCAGGGGCGCGAACACCACTGCGAATTCGATGGCGTCGAAACGGTACTCAACGCCGATGGCCGTTATTGTGCGGTGCCTACAACTTTCCACGTCACTCTGGGTGAGATTGTCGACCTCCTGCATCAGTTTGCCGCAATCTCCTCCACACTGATGATACCCGAGATTGCACCGGATAGTTTCGCAAAGCGTCTCTTCTCCACTTATCTCTCCTACCTCCCTAAAGAGAAGGCTATTTTCAATCTGAAAATGAATTGCGACGACCGTGGCTCGTTTACCGAACTAGTACATACTCACAAGTGCGGACAGGTAAGCATCAATATATCCAAGCCCGGAATCACAAAGGGTCAACATTGGCACAACTCGAAGTGGGAACAGTTTATCGTAGTAAAAGGTCACGGACTGATACAGATGCGTAAAGAAGGATCAGATGAAGTATTGGAATATGAAGTAAGC
Source organism: uncultured Porphyromonadaceae bacterium (assembly GCA_947176605.1). Classification (GTDB taxonomy): domain Bacteria; phylum Bacteroidota; class Bacteroidia; order Bacteroidales; family Muribaculaceae; genus Lepagella. The sequence goes on along the minus strand of CAMWRH010000027.1, from coordinate 17,520 downwards.
GGCGACAAAATTCAATCAGTAATCATGCTTCCCGGATATACCCACAATATCATCAACCTATCCGATACGGAAGACCTCGTCACCGTGATGTACTGCAACGAAACCTTCGACCCAAATCATCCTGACACATTTTTCGACCCCGTTGAAAAGAAATGAAAACAGATTACACTGACATCAAGTTCGCGGAAAACAGCAGACTTAAGCTGCTTATAATTGTCGGCACACGTCCCGAGATTATACGACTCGCCGCGACAATCAATAAATGCCGCAAATACTTCGACGTAATTCTTGCTCATACCGGCCAGAACTACGACTATAACCTCAACGGAGTATTCTTCAAAGATCTAAAGCTCGCTGAGCCGGAAGTATATATGGATGCCGTCGGCGACGATCTTGGAGCCACCGTCGGCAACATCATCAACTGTTCCTACAAACTGATGGCAGCCACAAAACCCGATGCGCTTCTAATTCTCGGAGACACAAACTCTTGTCTGTCGGCGATTTCGGCCAAACGTCTGCATATACCAATCTTCCATATGGAGGCCGGCAACCGCTGTAAAGATGAATGCCTGCCCGAAGAGACCAACCGCCGTATAGTCGATATAATCTCTGATGTCAACCTCTGTTATTCCGAGCACGCACGCCGTTATCTCGCCGACAATGGTCTGCCTAAGGAACGTACATACGTCACAGGTTCGCCGATGGCCGAAGTACTCCACGCAAATCTCAAAGATATCGAAGCAAGCGATATCCATCAGCGTCTTGGACTCGAAAAAGGGAAATACATGCTCCTTTCGGCACATCGCGAGGAAAACATCGACACCGAGAAAAATTTCCGGAGTCTATTTAATGCAATCAACGCTATTGCTGAGAAATACGATATGCCCATCCTCTACAGCTGCCATCCGCGTAGCCGTAAACGTCTGGAACAATCCGGATTCAAACTTGATTCCCGTGTGATTCAGCATGAGCCTCTCGGATTTCATGACTACAACTGTCTGCAAATGCATGCTGCAGCCGTAATCTCTGACTCCGGCACTCTCCCCGAAGAATCAAGCTTCTTTACCTCCATCGGCCACCCCTTCCCTGCGATATGCATCCGCACATCGACCGAACGACCCGAATCGCTCGACAATGCCGGATTCATACTTGCCGGTATCGATGAGAAATCACTTCTCCAGGCTGTAGAGACTGCGATAGCCATGAACCGTAACCACGACGACGGGACACCGGTAGATCTCTACGTTGGCGAAAATGTATCGACTATCGTAGTCAAGATTATTCAATCGTACGTCACAGTGGTCAACAAAATGGTATGGCGTAAAGAGTGATTACCAATATCTTTTTGTTTGCATAACGTATCTATGAATTTACCGACTCCAATTGCGAATGACAGTCTTACAAATAAATATCTACGCAAAAGAGGGCTCGACGGGTAAAATTGTCGATGACATTCACCGTCGTTTGTTGCGCGATGGCCATAAAAGCATTGTGGCTTTCGGGCGTGGGGGCGATTGGCAGAAAGAAGATCCGGAGCATTACTATCGCCTAACTCCGGGGAATCGCAGCGAAATTTATCGTAAAATATCGCGTATCACCGGATTGCGATACAACGCCGCATATTGTGAGACACGAAGATTTCTGAAGTACATCGATAGTATCAATCCAGATGTAGTGCATCTCCATTGCCTTAATTGTGCTTACATCAATCCATATATGTTGCTGAAGCATCTGGGCAAGAGAAATTATAAAGTATTGGTGACGCATCACGCCGATGTGACCATTACTGCGAATTGCGATTATGCATTTGAATGTCAGAAATGGAAAACCGGATGCGGAAGTTGCGCTACCAATAAGTCGGAAAAACGCTCTTTCCTGATTGATGCCACCCATTTATCCTGGGTGCAGATGAGGAATGCATTTGCGAAAGTACGGCATCTATTCGCTTCCGGCGTCTCGGACTGGATGGCAGACCGGGTAACAGCATCTCCCTTTTTTCAGGACCGGGAGGTGCGGACTATACTCAATGGGTTGGACACTTCGGCTTTTACATACAGCGATTCTGAGGACCTAAAGAAGCGGCTAAAGATCGAGGATGGAGAGAAAATAGCATTGCATGTGACACCCAATTTTTCGGCACCAATCAAGGGTGGTCGATACGTAATTGAACTTGCAAAGCGTATGCCGGAGGTTCGATTTATAATCGTAGGCATAAAGCGACACGAAATGCGGAATCTCCCTACTAATGTCATTCCGATTGAGCATACTCAATCGAAGACCGAACTGGCACAATTTTACTCTTTAGCCAACGTAACGTTATTGACTTCGTATAGAGAATCATTCTCTATGGTTACAGCCGAGAGTCTTTGCTGTGGCACGCCGGTTGTCGGATTTAAAGCCGGAGCACCGGAAACAATCGCGATCCCCAAGTACTCACGTTTCGTTGACTATGGGGATATTTATAAGCTAAATTCAAGCGTTGTTGAGATGCTTAACCAACACCTTGATAAAATATCTATATCTCATGAAGCCAGCATGAAATATGATGCCGAAAATATGTATAAGAGTTATCTGAACTATTATTTTTGCATTTACGAATGATCACAGCTCTTTTTATAAATTTCTGTGCCGTTATATTAGCTTTTCTTGCAAGCAAAAATAATAGAAAATTCATGACGTATTCCCAAATCTTATTGTCAATATGTTACGGGATTCGTTATGATTATGGTAATGATTATTGGAATTATTATTTAGCATTTTTGGAATGCTCCGGGGGCTTTGACCCTGAAATCGGTGAACCTGGTTGGGTCCTAATTAATGTGGCATGTCAACCGATTGGGTTTATGGGTATGATATTTCTTTTAACCGCCGTAGAATATTATATCGTATATAAGCATATAAAAATATACGTTCCTCAAAAATACTGGTGGATTGCAGTGTTCATTTTTACATTCACTTTTAATTTTCAGTTGTTAGGATGTTCAATGATGCGGCAATTCTTTGCAATGACAATTTTGTTCTACTCAATTAAGTATATTACACAGAAAAATATTATTAAGTTCTTAATTGTAATACTAATCGCATGTTCGATACACAAAACTGCTATAATATTTCTTCCTATAATTATATTTGGATATTGGCGACCTAATATACGCAGTTGGATATGGGTCTATTCTTGCGTTGCTGCCTTTTGCGTACTTATTATTATATCAATAAAATATATAGAGTATTTTCAAATTGCGGCAGTGATATTCGATGACGAAAAATTCAATCGCTATCTAATGGGTGATGAGGGCAGTTATTCATTCACCATCATTTTTGATATATTATGGCTTATTCTTTTAATGCGTACATGTCCTATTAAGAAAGCCCAATCCATAGTGTGCATAATTTCAATCCTCTCATACATTCTGTTGCCATTCACATTCGTTGTCGTGATTCTTCTTAGATTAATGCTCTATTTCAGCATATACTTTATCTTCTCTTTCCCCAATATGCTCTATCAGATTAAAGATAAGACAATCCGTTATGGAATTCTTTCTATATATTCTTTACTGATGATAAGACGAAGCATGACAGGTATGACAGGGGAAACCTATGGGGAATTTTATGACACCTTCCAAACTATATTATCTGCTCCAACATGGATATAAAAAATTCTAATGATTTTAGCATTCTTATTCTCTCGCGAGGATTTAAAGCCGGTGATGCAATAACGACACTCAATTTATTCTCACAATGGCCTAAAGAGAACCTGTTTTGCGCATCTCTGACAGAATCGGAATACGCGAAAGAGGTAGCCGATTTCTATTTTTTAGGAGATAAAGAGGTTTCATATTCATTCCCGTTTAATCATATATCTCATCCGTCTGTGTCTCACCGCGGTGTAAGACAGGATAGAAAAGAGAAGTCGAATCGGAAAAAATCTTTCAAAACTGTATGTTATGAAAAATTCATTCGGCCCGTGATGCAACGATTGGATCTATATGAAACACGATTCGCACTTTCAATCAGTAGTGAATTTGAGGCGTGGATTAAGGAAATTAAGCCGGATGTGATTTACACATCCGTCGGCGACATCGCGATGGCCAAGTTTATATTGGAGGTAAATAAGAAATTTCCCGATATCAAAATCATCATTCACGGATTTGACGATTGGCTTTCGCCTTCATATAGGATTATACGGGAGTCTAATCATAGGCAACACGCCGAAGCGCTGCTCAAGGAAGTTTTGGGAATTGCATCAGGTTACTTCTCCTCGACCGAAATGATGGCAAAGGAGTATAACGACAGATATGGCTACAAATTCACCTGCTTTACAAATCCGGCAAGAATAACCGCCTCTGATTGCACACTCCAACCTACGCCCAATATTGTATTTACCGGCAAAATCGGTTGGCATAACCATATTGCCTTGCGAGATATGATGGCAGCTGTGGAAGAAATCAATTCAAACGTAGAGCAACTCTATTTCGATATATTCACCGACACGCCGGCTGAGCAGATTGAAAACTTTCTCGGTAGTCTTCCCCCTTGTACTCGTATTCACCCGCCTGTCCCTAATACTGAAATACCCGATATTTTGGCTTCAGCGCATGTCGTATACTTGCCGATATCTATAGACATCCAGACTGCAAAGTTCACGCGATATTCTATGTCTACCAAAATGGGAGAATATCTTGCTTCGGGAACACCGATGATTTATTACGGTCCGGATGGAATTGCGATGACAGAGTTTTTAAAAGGGAAGGATTGTGCACAAGTCGTAACAAAGCGCGGAAAGGAGAATCTTATTCTCGCTCTCAACCAAGCCCTACATGGAAATAATGAGGAATCATTAAAAAGGGCAAGTGCAATTGCCAACCAATATTTCAATGCTGATATTGTAAGCAGAAACTTTAAAGATGCTATTTTAAGCATTTAATTTCCATTCTCGGTATGAATATATTTCTGATTTCACGTGGGATTCCAACTTCTGATAATCCTACTTGGGGTAATTTTGAGCTTGACCAAGCTAAAGAATTACAAAAGCTTGGACACGATGTCACGATATTATGCGTACACCGCAGACTCAGATTAAAAAAAAGAAAGATAGGCATTACATCTCAAACCATCGATAATATCCCATGCTATTCACTTTTTCTTATGCCGCTTGCTCTAATATCATGTATATCTAAAGCTTTAGCAAATAGAGCACGTGAGAGTATGGGGAAGATGGTATATAATTATGCGGTCAAACAAAAGGGGCTTCCCGATATTATATATGCGCATTATCTAACTAACATGGCACTGGTGTCAAGGCTTTGTAAGGAAAACTCTATCCCACTGGTAGGTATTGAACATTGGTCTGAATTGAATGCCAAACCGATTAAGCCATATGTTAGATCTTTGGCCATGAACACATATCCTTATTGCTCCAGAATTATTGCTGTTTCCGATTCATTGCGAAATAGCATAAAGTCTAATTTTGGATTCGATGCAATTACAATCAATAATCTTGTCAGTGCGGATTTCCTACTATCCTCTGACGTAAGCCCGACGCCTGAAAGGTCGACCATTGAATTTGTCAGCGTAGGAGCTTTACTGCCACGTAAGGGGCATGATATACTGATTAAAGCTTTTTCAAAAATTAAATCAAAGAAAGAGTGGCATCTTAATATCATAGGTTCCGGACCTGAAAAAGCAAACCTTCAACAACTTATCGACTCCCTACACCTGCATGACAATATTACTTTAGCAGGAAGTAAGAACAAAGCTGAAGTACATGAGTATCTCGCTAAGGGAGATGCATTTGTGTTGGCATCAAATTGCGAAACTTTTGGGGTGGTATTTATTGAAGCCACAGCCACGGGACTACCCGTAATTGGCACAGTCTGCGGTGGACCGGAAGAGATTATCAACGACTCCAATGGTATTCTTGTAGAAAAAGGGAATGTTGGTCAGCTTGCTGAGGCTATTGACCGTATGATTGATACATATCATGATTACGACAAAGAAATCATTGCACGTGAATGCAGAGAAAAATATTCTCCGGACGTAATCGGTCGGAAAATCGAAAAGGTACTTCTGGAGGCGATAAACGAGAAATAATATGAAGCAACTGATAATCATAGGAGCCGGAGGAATGGGACGCACCATGTATGATCTGGCTCGCGAAAGTCGTGGTTTTGGAGATGAATTCTCAATAAAGGGTTTTATTGATGATAATATCCATTCGCTCGACGGATTTGAGAATTATCCTCCTGTATTAGGCACTATCAAGGATTATATGCCTTCTGCTGAGGAGGTATTCGTATGTTCTATCGGCGGGAAATCAAGAAAAGCGTGTATCGAATCTATTTTGGAGAAGGGTGGTAACTTTATTACCCTTATACATAATACCGCACGAATCGGAACAAACGCAAAACTCGGCAAAGGGACTCTCGTAGGTACATATACCACCATTGCCGCTGATGCCGAACTGGGCGACTATAACTTTATCCAGTCAATGACGATTATCGGTCACGACTGCAAAATCGGATCATGGAACAGAATTGATTCGCAAGTCATGATGGTCGGGGCAACAACTATTGGCGACAACAATATGATCCATACCGGCGCAATGATCAATCATAATGTACATATTGGCAGTGACTGCGTGATTGGTGCTTGTTCGTTTGTGACAATGGATGTGGAATCGGGCACTACTCTCTTCACATCGCCGGCTCGACGTCTAAAATAAAACTTCTTATGATTCTAACAGATAAGGTTTGCGTTGTCACCGGTGCCGCCCAGGGTATCGGTAAGGCTATCGCGCTGCATATGCTTGCGGAAGGTGCCATTGTGTATGGCTGCGACCGCGCCGAGGGCTCGATGGCTGAGCTGGAGGCGGCTAATCCGGATTTCCATGCGCTCTATTTCGATGTGACCGATGCGCAGGGTGCCAAGTCGGCCATGATGGCCGTGAAGAAGGAAGCCGGGCGAATCGATGTGCTGGTGAATAACGCGGGTGTCGTTTTCAATAAGAAAATCGGCATGATCGTCAGGGAGGAAACCGAACTGATGTTCCGCGTGAATGTGATTGCCGTTATCGAACTGATTCAGCTCGTTTCGCGCATCATGGCACGCACCGGTGGCGGCTCCATAGTGAATATCGCTTCGGTCACTGCGGTGCTCGGTTCTGCGGGGCAGTCGGCTTATTCTGCTACGAAGGGGGCCATCATCGCGTTCACCAAGTCGGCGGCCAAGGAACTGGCGCCGCAGGGTGTGCGCGTCAATGCCGTGGCTCCGGGCATAGTGCATACCGAGCGTTTCGAAGAACTGTATGAGGCTTCGGGCGACAAGATCGACACCCGTATCGGGCGCATCGCGCTCGGACGGCTCGGCGAGCCGGAGGATGTGGCGAAGGCGGTGGCTTTCCTTGCATCGGACCAGGCTTCCTATATTTCGGGACAGATACTCGGTGTCGACGGATGCGCCTCAATCTGATTCCCCACCTTGGCTGAATACTAATCAATCACACTGTTTGCTTCATGCTGCTGGATTTAGAAAGATTCTCTCCGGAGCTTACCGTGGCCATCGATTCCGACGGGCGCGTGCTGAAGCTCGGAGAGGTGCTGGCGCTGGCCGATATGATGCGGTCGGCGCTGCCGGCGCGTTCGCTGCTTTTTCTGCTGACGCGCAACAACACGGGAGGGGTGGCCTGGGTGCTGGCCTCTCTGCTTTCGGGGAATGTGCCCCTGATTCTTAATGCGAATACGGAGGAGTCGCTGCTCGCTACCCTCACCGGGACATATCTGCCGCAGTTTATCTGTGCTCCGGCAGATATGGCGGGGGTGACGGTGGAGCCGGTAGTGGCCGAGGAGTTCGGCTACCGGCTGCGTGCCACCGGTGCTCCGGCTCCGGAGATGCACCCCGATCTCAGTCATCTGCTCCCGACGTCGGGCTCTACGGGGAGTCCGAAACTGGTGCGCCACATGTACTCCAACATCGAGGCTGCGGCGCTGAATATCTCGACTTTCTTCGGTCTGGATGAAACCGAGCGTCCGCTGATGGTGCTCCCGCTGCATTACACTATGGGGCTGTCGATGGTGTTCAGCCATCTTAAGGTGGGCGCTACGCTGCTGATTACGGATGCCAAGATGACCGACCCGGTATTCTGGAAGTTCATCAAGGAGCAGGAGGCCACGAGTTTTACTGGTGTCCCTTTCAGTTTCGATGTGCTGGATAAGATGCGGTTCTACCGCATGAAGCTCCCCCGCCTCACGCTGCTCACGCAGGGTGGCGGACGTATGCCGGAGGCGCTTAACCTGAAATTCGCCGAGTATTGCCGCGACAACGGGAAGCGCTGGATCGCCACCTACGGCCAGTCGGAAGGTACTGCCCGCATGGCGTGGCTCCCGCCGGAATATGCCATTTCGAAGATGGGGAGTATCGGTATTGCGGTGCCCAACGGCAGACTGTCGCTGCGTGATGCCGACGGCAATGAGATTCAGGAGTCGCCGGCTACGGGTGAGATGTGCTACGAAGGGCGTAATGTGACGATGGGATATGCGCGATGCCGCGCCGATCTGGCTCTCGGTGATGAACGCCACGGTTTTCTCCCTACGGGCGACATCGCCTACCGCGATGCCGACGGGTTCTATTTCATCAAGGGGCGCATGGGGAGATTCCTCAAACTGTATGGCAACCGCGTAGGGCTCGACGAGTCGGAGCAGATACTGCGCGGAGCAGTGACCTGCGAATGCGCCTGCACCGGCACCGATGAGCGTCTTGTGATACACCTTACGGATGCCGCCCAGGCCGACACTGCGAAGGAAACCCTTATGAATGCCATTCATGTGCCGGCCACCGCGATTGCGGTGCGCGTGCATGAGGAGCTGCCAAAGAATGAGGCGGGAAAGATACTGTATGCCCGTCTCGGTAATGAATGACACATAAACGGAAAATCAATAGATATGGAAAATCTGAATAAATACAATGATATCTTTGTGGAGGTGTTCGGTGTGAAGCCGGAGGAGCTTAACGCTGATTTCTGCAAGGAGAATGTGGAAGCATGGGATTCCGTGCACCAGCTCAACCTCGTGACTCTCGCCGAAGAGACTTTCGATGTGATGCTCGACCCGGAGGATATCCTGGCCTTTACGTCATATGAGGCCGGTAAGGAGATCCTGCGCCGCCAGGAGGTGGAACTTTAATCCGAAACTCACCATATCGCCGCGGCATCTGCTGATGTCGGGCTTTGGCCCGATGGTAATCCCCCCGTTGCAGTATATCTGACGAAATATCCATTCGGGCGGAGGTCTGTGTTTTCAATCACATTCCATCTGACCCTATCCGCGGGCCTCCGTCCGAATTCTACCTTTCACATATAATTATCACGCAGTCACATCAGAAATGAATATCCTTACGTTTGACATCGAGGAATGGTATATCGAGAAGTTCTATAAGGAGGATGAGGATTTCAAGTATAAAGCATACGATGCTCAACTTGACAAAATCCTTGAGGCTCTCGATGAAAATGGAATTAAAGCCACTTTTTTCTGCCTTGGCGGACTTGCCGAATATTTCCCTCATGTGGTGAAGAAAATTGCCGCCGCCGGACATGAAATCGGTTCGCATTCGAATCATCACCGATGGATTAACAAGATGACTCCGGAGGAATTCCGCAAGGATACGGAGGGGGCTGTCAAGGCGCTGGAGGATTGTACTGGTATGAAGGTGCGCAGCTTCCGCGCCCCGGCTTTCTCAATCGGTGAAGTCAATAAATGGGCATTCGAGATATTGCATGAATTCGGTATCGAGAATGATGCCTCGATCTTCCCGGGCGCTCGTGATTTCGGAGGATTTCCTTCATTTACAGGTGGAAGTAACCCATGCCGGATTACCTACAATGGGATTACAATCAATGAATTTCCGATAAGTCTGGGGAATTTGCCGATAGTAGGCCGACCGATTGCGTATTCGGGAGGTGGATATTTCCGACTGCTGCCGCTAAGTTTTGTGAAGAATCAGATCCGCAAATCCGACTACACGATGTGTTACTTCCATATTCTTGATATCCTGGAGATTAAATCAAAATTCATGACTCGTGAGGAATATGAGAAGTATTTTGAGGCAACGGGTTCGCTGAAGAACAGACTGATAAGATACTGCAAATCAAATATACGCAGAAAAAGAGCTTTCAAGGGTCTGACCACTCTGATGCATGATTTTGATTTCATCAATATCGAGAAAGCAGCTCAATCAGCCGGCGCATTTAAAGAGATTGTACTCTAATAGAATTACGGTCAACATTATATTTGAAAGGTAGAAATCTATCCTCTAATTATTCAATTCCAACATTATGTTATTATCTAAAATAAGACGCTCTCTCTACAATATTTCCATAAAGATATATCCTTTTATTTTGAGGAAGTTCTATCATATGGAAATTGGAGAGGGTACGATAATCTCACGTCGCGCCCGACTTGACAGGGGGATTAATCCCAAAGGAATTCATATCGGGAAGGATAGCTTTATTACAGGAGGGTGCGTGGTTCTGGCACATGATGATGCGAGGAAACTCAAGGCTGACACGGTAATTGGAGATAATTGCTTTATAGGAATTCATTCTATCATAATGCCAGGCGTGCGTATTGGCAATGAAGTTGTAATTGGAGCAGGCAGTGTGGTGACAAAAGATATTCCCGACAATTGTATTGCAGCAGGAAATCCGGCGAAGGTTATACGCAGCGGAGTACGCTGTGGGAAATCCGGCAGAATTCTAAACAATTAAGCGCCTTCGCATTTTTCAAATCAGCTAAGGACACCGATATTTCCTTAACCGACCAACTTACAAGGACATGGCTACAGATAAAGTAATTGTAATGCGGACTCACGAAATAAGTGATGACGTATGGCAACAGATAAGTAAGGGTTATGAAGTATGCTTCGATATAATCCGAACTCCGCAACAACTTAAGGACTCTTTTTCAAAAAGCAGCATTACGGGAGATACTCTTCATGCAATGAAATTTGATGAGTCCGGCAATCTGATGGGGCATAATTATTATCAACCACGCCCGTATCTGCTGAACGGCAAGGAGGTGATTTGCGCGCTGAGCGGTGGCACTTTTGTCATGCCTCAATACCGTCAGGATATTTTCATATTCAATGAGATGGTGAAGGCTCTCGACAAAGAAGCCGCCCGACTTGGATGGGTTGCGCTGTTAGGAGTACCGAATGAAAACTCTTTTAAGTATGCCGTCAAGATCAACAAGCAGAAGCATATAGGCGATCTCTCTTACTATATGCTCCCTGTAAATGCGGCTAAAATCATTAAAAAAGACAGTCGAGCCATAAATACGATTTCCTCTCTGTATGCATCGGCAGTGGCCGGAATCAATCGGATTACGACAAGTATCTGGAACAGTCGGGAAACTCTCAAGCCGCTGCGTTTGAATGTATCTGATAAGTATCTGGATATCAGATATGACTGGAATAATTATCAGCGTGTCCGTAAAGGGAATATGCAAGGGGTCTACCGCATTTACGATGAACACGGAATAAAAACAGCCTATATTACCTTTTTTGGTGAGAATTTCCGCAGAAGCAGTAAGTCTCTGACGTTTGTGGTCAATGAAATTCTACGCAATGAAAAGGTCGATGCCATAATGTATATTGGCACCATGAATCTTCGTCAGACTCTTCTTACGAAGGTTCCGGCTCGTTATGTCCCTCAGCAATTACCGCTGTGCGTAACCATTTTGGACAAGAAAAACAATGAAATTAAGGAAGCCTGCACTGATTTGAAAAACATCGACTTCGGGTTGATCAATTTCGATGTGCGGTAACTGATTTTTAATCATAAATGAATGCAATCATGACTATTCAAGAATTTATCGACAAGTTTGCTGAAGCAGCTGAGATAGAAGAGGTGGCCGGCATTGACGGAGCCACTAAATTCCGCGAACTCGAAGAGTGGAACTCTCTGGCTGCCCTCTCGGTAATCTCAATGTTTGAGGAAGAACTCGACAAGGATCTTGCAGTGGCCGATTTCAAAAAGGCCCAGACTATCGAAGACCTCTACAATCTTGCTCAGTAAAGCAGAGGAATTTATATCCTGTCCGGCATGAATGCAGGCAGTACTATAAATCCTGTAATTCAAATCTGAATCCGGATGTCGACAATCCGGATTCAGATTAAATCTTTTCTTGACGCATTTGCTTTCAAGCATACCACATATCTCTTAGAACAATATGGCATATCTGAAAATCGACAACGTTGCAATCAAAGGTCTGAGTGCCTGCGTCCCTGAACGTGTCGTGCGCAATATTGATTACCCCTATCTTTCGGAGGAGGAAATCAATAAATATATATCCACTATAGGTGTGGAGGAGCGTCATTGCGCTATCCCTGATGGCTCAATCTGCACCTCCGACCTCTGCTATGCATCGGCAAAGCAACTTATTGATGAGCTGAAATGGAATCCGGAAGAGATTCAACTTCTTGTGTTTGTATCACATACAGCTGATTATAAACTTCCTTCGACAGCATGTATTCTACAAGACCGTCTGGGCCTCTCAACGGCCACTATGGCTTTTGATTCACCCCTCGGATGCTCAGGCTTTGTATATGGTCTGGCAATGGCTGCAAGCATAATGCAATCCGGCTGCATCAAGAAGGGATTGCTTCTCGTAGGAAATACCCAGTCATTCTATGCCGCTCCCAAAGATCAGGGTACAGCTCTGCTCTTTGCAGATGCAGGCACAGCGATTGCCCTTGAATTTAACCCGGAAGCTCCCTCCATGGAGTTCGACCTCTACACCAATGGAGCCGGCAAGGATGCTCTGATTATTCCCGACGGAGGTTGCAGAAATCCTTTCAACGCACAATCGCTTGAAGAGTATACCGATGAGGCCGGGGTGGTGCGTACTCCTCTGTATGAGAAGATGGACGGCCTGGAAGTATTCCAGTTCGCTTCAAAGAATGTTCCCAAATCAATTAACGGTCTTATGGAACAATTCTCTATCTCTCAGGAAGATATTGATTACCTGCTGCTACATCAAGCCAATAAATTTCTATGCGAGAAAATTAGGAAGCGTCTGAAATTCCCCGAGGATAAAACACCTTACAATATCGACCGCTTCGGCAATACGAGCGGTGCCACTATACCTCTGTTGATGGTGACGGAATTGAATCAACGTCTGCAGTCCGAGCGTCTGTCGTTTATCGCATCCGGATTCGGTGTAGGACTCTCTCTTGGAAGTGTAAGATTCACTACCGACAACATCATATGTCCCCCATTACTGACTCTCTGAACTATGAACACTTTCAATCCTTTTACCCTTGCGGGTAAAGTAATACTTGTCACCGGGGCATCTTCCGGCATAGGCAGACAATGTGCTATCGACTGCAGCCGCATGGGTGCAAAGATCGCTCTTTTCGGTAGAGATATCGCACGCCTTGAAGAGACACTTAGCGAGTTATCTGGCGACGGACACAAATACTACTCAATCGATCTTACCGACGACAAGAAGGTAGCAGAGACTGTAACGGCAATGGTCGGCGAGATGGGGCGTATTGACGGTGTGGTAAATTGCGCCGGCATCTCAGGTGTATTCCCATTGAAACTGATGTCGGACGAACGAATCTCTCAGTTTCTCCGCACAAATTTAGTATCCGGTATATGCTTGACCCGCGAATGCCTTAAGAAGAAGCATTTCAGTCAAAACGGCGGAAGTGTGATTTTTCTATCATCTGTAATGGGTATTGTAGGTGAGAAGGGGAAATCTTTGTACAGTATGACGAAGGGTGCCCTTATCTCTGCAAGCAAGGCTCTGGCATGTGAGTTTGCTGACCGTAAGATCCGCGTTAACTGTATCAGTCCGGGTGCTATTCTTACTCCGATCAATGCTAAACTCCCATATATGGCCGATGAAGAAGCCCGCGCCCGACTGACTGAAAAACACCTGCTGGGATTAGGAGAACCCTCGGATATCTCAAATGGTGTTATTTTCCTGTTAAGCGATGCATCGAGATGGATTACAGGCCATAATCTTGTGATTGACGGAGGATATACGGCGCAGTAAGGATTTATGAATTTTAATCACCGGATACCGGCGATATACGACTCCAAATCCTTAAACTTCTGTAAGATTCCCGCCCGATAAGTCAATTTCATCAATTGATAATTTTATAGAATCACAATCTTTAGTAAATTTGTGATTCAGAAGAGTCTTTGCGGACTCTTCTTTTGCAGTTTAACCCTAATTCCGCCTCTATGCCATTACCATTCGGAAATCCGGAGCCTCACGCATTAAAGCAGACATTCTTAAAGGATGTCACTATCGTTGTGCGCTATGATTCGGTATGTGATGTCTGCCAGTCGGATGAATTGACAAAATTTGCCAACGATAGATTTAACCTTGATATCTTCAAGGATTGGCAAGGTCAGGAAGAGGTGGTTATGTCGTCCGACAATCTGGTTAAGTTCTCTTTTTTGGAAAATGAGGTAAAGATCAGGCTGAGATTCCCTAATTATAAGAGATTTGACGACATACTCAAATTTTTACCTCTTGCCTTGGAATTCCTTTCTTTAAGAAAGGCTGATTGCGTCACGGAGATAGCTGTGGTCAAGTATAATGAGATTAATTATACCCTCCCCAATGAGCGACTCTCTGCAAAAGACGCTATGAAAGATCTCTTTAATGATGAACTCTTGAAAGACGACGATATATTTGATATGTCGGACGATGATTTCAAGAATCTGTCACGATGGGAGAAAAAATTAGACTTCTCAGATGATGAAAATCATAACTTAGAGGTTTTTATTGTCTGCGGATTTGCAATAAATCCGGAAACACCCAATAGAGGCGCACTGATTCTCAAACCTTCCGTAAGCTACAAATGCAAGGATATGCCTTTAGTAAATCTGCACGATGAGCTTAAGAAACTGAATACGATTGCCTTTCAAGCATTTCATTGGTCAATAAGACAGGAAATTTTCTCCAAACTACTGGAATAAGAAGTATGAATAAGAACTTTAGAAATACTCTTAAATCAAAAGTGGCTACTATCGTAACCGCTTTGGGGATTATTTTCTCACCTCTCTCAGCAGATGCCACATTGACTCCAAATGCAGATAAGACATTCTGCCAGTGCGAGCAGATTGAGAATGTCGTTGAGATTAATAATAACAACGACATCATTTTTGAGTCAGTAACAACAAATCTCCCGACACTTGAAACCACAACTCCGAAGGCTGGTCAATATAACTTTGATGCATCAGAAGCCATCAATTCAGCATTCCGTGATTTTTGCGCTCGCGCAGCCAGGAGAGGTGAATCTGTGAATGCTCTGAAACCCATTGCCGACAAAATGGCCGATCTGCTTAGCGATGTGCGTGTGGAGAGTGTTGTAGTTACCGGTAGCGTAGAGGAGGAATATCTCAATATCCGCCTATATATGCCGGGAGATGTGCTGATTTCTCTCAATGTCGAAGAGGATGACCCGGAGGCGGTGGTGAATATATATCATAAGAACACAATTATGGCGTCGGACGAAGCAGACCTCAACGCTATACACAAGATGCTTATATCCGTGCAATACAGTAATGTGTAATACAACTCCACCTCCTTACCCAACAAGAATTTTACCCCAATCCGGTTGGGGTAAACACTTTCACGGTAAGAATTTTTCGCAACACAAACGAAATGCTATTATAGGTCGCAGACTTAACGGCAAACTGGAAGATTGTATCGTTAGCAATCCTATTAACGGAGACCTTTCAATTGAAGCGGAATATCTCCAATCCGGTGACATCATAAATTTATCTACGAGTCTGCTCGGGGCTGCATACTTAATTGACGATTTCGCTTATGTTTCTAAAGAAGATGGAGCTCACGATTGGGATACCGGACTTGATATTGATTTAGCCAACTTCAAGGAAGGAACAGACTACTACTATTATACATCGGCATACTGCGTAGTGGGATGGCCAATTCTTAATTTAGAAGGATTTATGGTGCCGTTCAATTACAACAGGACACATGAATCTTATGAAGCGTTTGTTTCTTGGCAAGAGTCGCTTCCTCTGAATCACGATAATGCTGAAATCTCCAAATATTTGGAAGAATTCAAAAAAATTTCGAAGACGGAGAACGACAAATTCCCATCCCAACTTGAGGTGCCGACCTTTGTAAAAATAATTCATCGGCCTACAAATCTTAACTATTGGCATCTCACAGTGGACATATTTCCAATAGATAAACCGGAGACTGAATTAGTTAAGGAAGACGTTAATAAGAAATCCTACAAAAAGAAATTACGCAGGATAGCCGATGAGCTTCGCACTTCTTTCATTCTCTGCAATGCCAATGCAGAAATCCCCAAAATCGATAATTGGAACGAAATCGCACTGACCGGAAACTGGACTTCTTAGGTAAGCACCCAGATCCGAAGTAAGGCGATACCAATTGGCGACACTAACCTTCTGAAAATCAATAATACTTAATCATATTGAAGATATGCTTGCGCGTATCTTCTATTTTTTATATGCAACTGTATCGTAAATTCTTTAAGCGGGCCATCGATGTGGTGGCCTCGGGCGGCGTGCTGCTGGTGCTGTCGGTGCCGCTGGCAGCGGTCACTGTGTGGCTGCATTTCGCCAACAAGGGAGCCGGAGCTTTCTTCCGGCAGGAGCGTCCGGGGAAGGACGGGAAGATTTTCCGTGTGGTGAAGTTTAAGACTATGACCGACGAGCGCGATGCCGACGGCAAACTGCTCCCTGACGCGCAGCGTCTTACGAAGGTGGGCCGGCTCGTGCGCTCCACATCCATCGATGAACTGCCGCAGCTCTGGAATGTGCTGAAGGGGGATATGTCGCTCATCGGTCCGCGCCCGCTGCTGCCGAAGTATCTGCCGCTATATTCACCCGAACAGGCGCGGCGACATGAGGTGAGACCCGGTATCACGGGTTGGGCACAGTGTCATGGCAGGAATTCGATTCCGTGGCACAAGAAGTTTGAACTGGACGTGTGGTATGTCGACCATCTGTCGTTCCGCACCGATATTGAAGTGGTGCTCACCACCCTCCGCAAGGTGATACGCCGCGAAGACATCTCCGCCGAGGGTGAAGCCACCATGCACCCCTTCGACGGCACCAACTGACACCGGACACTTACCGCCGACGTAACCGGCCCGAATTGAAAGAGAAATCCTCCCCCTGCGGGAGGATTTTGCTTTTATTGTCGCGGAGCGACAACACTATCCGTCAAGGCATTGACTGTAAATATAAAATACAACTGGCGGAACGGGAATATAGTAACTATTCGTAAAATCGGCACTTTATAACATTGCCGCTATGTTACGGATAGTAGAAAGGCGCTGCATAAACGATACGTTTGACTTTGCAATCTGCATATTATAATCACTTTGCAGATTGAGTAATAAATCAGCCGGTATACTTAATGCCGCTTCTATAAGTAATGCCATTTCTGTATTAACCCCTCTCTTCCCTTTGATTATCTCATTAAGCAGAGAAGGCTTTACACCTATACT
>CAMWRH010000026.1 GCA_947176605.1 uncultured Porphyromonadaceae bacterium | reverse complement strand
AATCTAAACATGGTTAATTTCCGGAGATAACAATGACGGATTTACCGTCGGGGCTTTTCTTCAGGATTTTCTCCGAGCCTGTAGGATTCAAGATTCGGTGACCTTGCATATCGTAATACCGGATTTCCTCCATCCCCTCATCCACCTGCTCAACACCCGTCCAGCCGACAGAATCCGCGTACCAGTTGTAATTTAATCCGGAATATATAATCTGCTTTTTGGCATTATAAACGTTGTTAAGGAAGAATCCGGTATCTGGGAAAGCCGTTACATCATCATAATGTTCAAGCATTGCGATTGTACCTTCACGTAAAGGTCCGCGCTCCACATCCGGAGCTTTCGTGCATTTCACCGGCCCTATACCTTCCACTATCTGAAAGTATCCGAATGAGTATGACGGATCAATAGGCATATGAAGCGTCATGCTTACACTCCGGCATATCTCACCATCCACAATTTCAGTGTCAGTATCGAATACAGTCATTTTATAATCAACATCCAATTCTTCTGGAAACAGGATCTCCTTTATTGGACGTGCTAAGAATGAATATCCGACGTGCAGGTTGGCATCCTCATCCTTATTAAGGTTGAAATCCATAATAAGGACTTCATTAGGTTCACTGTCACACCCGGCTTTATCATATATGCGATATATCCTTCCTTCAGATTCGCGCATTCTGACAGGTTTATGCTCAATGGGTACGCCGTTTTCCGACATGAGGTCAAGATACGAGTTGGTTCCACTATTGGTCTTGAAGTGATTCCTCACATTGAGCAGGCTATACTCCACACCATCTACCACCTCCGTACCCTCAAACTGCAGTTGGATAATCTCCCGTTCATATGCTACACCTGTATACCGTACATACTCCCACATCCGGTCTTCCCGAATGAGACGCACAGCGTCATCAGCAGTTGCAGATGAGGAATCGGAATCAATATGACTTTGGGCGGATACGCTGAGAGCCGAGCTGATCAGCGTCATTCCGATAAGGATTTTTTTAATGTTCATGGTGTATGTGTTGGTTTTGGGTTGACACTATGTATTTGAAGTCGTTTAAACTTTTTACGTCCGCCAAGCTACATTTCTTGAGGTTGGCCACTATTGATATTCGGCAGATATAAATCCTTCTATCAATAATTTGGCCCGCAATGTCCCCTTTTCATGTATTCCTATCTGCTTAAAATCTTAATGAAGCTTCCGGAATGAACCTTACGGATGAAAAAGTTTAAACGACTTCAATCTAAACATGGTTAATTTCCGGAGATAACAATGACGGATTTACCGTCGGGGCTTTTCTTCAGGATTTTCTCCGAGCCTGTAGGATTCAAGATTCGGTGACCTTGCATATCGTAATACCGGATTTCCTCCATCCCCTCATCCACCTGCTCAACACCCGTCCAGCCGACAGAATCCGCGTACCAGTTGTAATTTAATCCGGAATATATAATCTGCTTTTTGGCATTATAAACGTTGTTAAGGAAGAATCCGGTATCTGGGAAAGCCGTTACATCATCATAATGTTCAAGCATTGCGATTGTACCTTCACGTAAAGGTCCGCGCTCCACATCCGGAGCTTTCGTACATTTCACCGGCCCTATACCTTCCACTATCTGAAAGCATCCGATCGTGTATGACAATTCTTCAGGCATATGAGCCGTTATGCTTACACTCCGGCATATTTCACCATCTACCATTTCCGTATCCGTATTGAATACAGTCATTTTATAGCCAAAATCCTCAAAATCCCACTTGGGGGGGAATAGAATTTCTGTTATTTCACGCCAGTGTGAATATCCGACGTGCAGGTTGGCATCATCATATTTATTAAGGTTGAAATCCATGATAAGGACTTCTGTAGGCTCGCTGTCGCACCAAAGTTCTTCATATATGCGATATACCCTTCCCCCAGATTCACGCATTCTGACGGGTTTATGCTCAATGGGTATACCGTTTTCCGACATAAGGTCAAGATACGAGTGAGTTTCACGATTGGTCTTAAAGTGATTCCGCACATTGAGCAGGTTATACTCCACACCATCTACCACCTCCGTACCATCAAACTGCAGTTGGATAATCTCCCGTTCATATGCTACACCTGTATACCGTACATACTCCCACATCCGGTCTTCCCGAATGAGACGCACAGCGTCATCAGCAGTTGCAGATGAGGAATCGGAATCAATATGACTTTGGGCGGATACGCTGAGAGCCGAGCTGATCAGCGTCATTCCGATAAGGATTTTTTTAATGTTCATGGTGTATGTGTTGGGTTGACACTATGTACTTGAAGTCGTTTAAATTTTTTACGTTCCGCCAAGCTACATTTCTTGAGGTTAGCCACTATTGATATTCGGCAGATATAAATCCTTCTATCAATAATTTGGCCCACAATGTTCCCTTTTCATGTATTCCTATCTGCTTAAAATCCTAATGAACTTACGGATGAAAAAGTAAAACGACTTCAATCTAAACATGGTTAATTTCCGGAGATAACAATGACGGATTTACCGTCGGGGCTCTTCTTCAAGATTTTATGTGTGCCAGTAGGCTTGATGATGCGGTGTCCCTGCATGTCGTAATACCGGATATCCTCCATACTGTCATCCACATGCTCAATGCCTGTCCAGCCGACAGAATCCGCGTACCAGTCGTAATAAGTCTCCGAGCGGTAGATTATATTGTCGTCCCCATCATATACGCAGTTAAGTCGATGTTCAGTACACGAAAAAGTTGTTATAATTTCCCAACTCTCAAGCATTGCAATAGTACCTTGTTGGCATAAAGGATTGTCAACATAGACAGGACCTAAGCCTTCTACAATTTTATAATAAGCACGCGGTAAGAACCCTGATGATCCGTGATCCTGATCCAGTCGCATCGTTAGAACCCTACAGTTTTCGCCATCGATGGATTGTGTATCAGTAGAGATCACTTCCATATTATATATTTCATCTCCGGTATTGATAAATTCAGGGAGGGGATCCCATTCTACAGGATTGATAGGGACATTGACTTTTTCTCCCACAGATTTGTTGAAGTCCATGACGACGGTTTCGATGTCTTTCTCTTCAGTGCAGACATCGTCATACAATCGATAAATCACGCCATCAACTTCCCGCATCCGGATTGTAGGATATTCAGACAGTCCTATTGCAATTAAATCCTGACACTCGTGCAGTTCCTTATTTATCCTCAGATGCTTGTGTGCTTTGAGCAGATGATACTCAATTCCATTAACCACCTCAGTACCATCGAATTTGAATTGAATGATATCATTGTTGAATGGATCTCCGATTGCTCGAAAATACTCCCACATCCGGTCTTCCCGAATGAGACGCACAGCGTCATCGGCAGAGATATTTAAGCCTGATAGGATGCAAAGGCTCAGTATCAGTAGTTTTATTTTGGCTATCAGTTTCATGATTCTTGTTCTTATTTAGGTAAAATAGACATTGTAGCTCCTTTTTGAATGCAGAACCCACTTCCTATAATAGTTCCTTCCCCTTTTACAGAGAGGTTTGCATTATCGGCTATTTTGCAGTTATGAATATTGGCGATTCGTTGTCTGTCGGATGTGAAGCTTGCATTCCCTTTCATGATGAACCCAAAGTCAAGATGAAGTTCGTCAATTGTCCAGACATTCAATTTTACATCATCTTCAAGACTCAGCATCGTGATACGACCATTATATACATCATTGGAAGAACCCAAAACTGTTCTTCTTACAATGAACCGGAAATTACCTTTGCCAATTCTACCGTTCATATGACGCAATTCAACAATCGGGAGGTATCCATCTTTCCATATACCATAAGCTGTAAACGGAGCCAGTGGGTATAATTTTGATTGGCATCCTGTTATTGAGATTAAAGAAGAAGTCATTTGAGATACTTCATATTCTCCGGTACCGCTAAACTCAACGACTTTCGCCCCAATAAGTTCTGGAGCTGAGATGTCAATGTAATCACCATTCCATACTATTGACGCATTGCTATCTTTCGGTTTGCCTAACCACACGGAAAATTCCGGTTCACCGCATAAGTAATGTGTATGCAATACGTGAGCGGTGGTTTTGTTATCTGTTGCATGGTAGAACTTGGAATACATCTGGGCTTTACCGATACATGGATTGATGGAAAGTCCTTTGATAAAATTTTTCTCAACAGGTGGAGAGGAATATACGAGACCTGCCCTACAGTTACCAAGAAATGCCACTCCTCCATATAGCCCGGCTACTGTAAATGCGGAAGCCATATTGTATTTTGCATCATAAAGATTATTCCCATTATCTCCCATGAATACATCCATAGGGGCATTGTCACAGCTTATAGAATATACAATGCTGGGGTAGTTGATATTATCCAATAAGTCCAGCCCTTGATGCTCATAGCATACAAGAGGTGTCAGGTCTCCGCCATTAATTACTTTTTCCGTATAGCTTTCTTGAGCAGTCAGACCACGCCACTCTCTGAAATCTTCAGATTTTGCAGGGTTCTGATTTCCGGCTGATACTGCAACATGGTTAGGTGCGCCATGTCCATACCAGCTATTATAACCGGACACTCGCATTTGATTTAGTACATCTTTCCCTTCAGGCCATACTATGCCATCTGATTTATTATCTTGAAATAGAGTAGTATGGTAATGTTTGGAAAGTTCTGTGATTACATCAGAGGCCTTATTTATGAGAGATGTATATGCATCTTGTTCAAAGACAAAGGCGTTATTCAGGTACTCATTATCTCCATACCCAGGATTGCTTTCATAAAGAAAGAGCTTTTCTATATAGTTTGATATTTCTTGATTATCAGTACATAACAATCGACCAATGACCACGTCTGGAGTATGAAGGTTTACAGTGTTTGCGGATTCCCATGGGATAACATAGCAATTATTATGGGTATTCCAAACCAATGGCCAGTTATAAGTCACGTTGCCGAAATATAAATCTGTTGGGGTAAAATTCATCCCATTGATTATTGTTGTATCTGTCGAATGAATTAGAGAAACATTGGTATAATAGCGCAGCGGCATTTTTGTTTTGCCTGGCGTACCAACCAAAAGGCAGTACAGGTCACCACTACAGTTCTGATATCTGTCCTTAATGAACGCCCGTAATGAAGCTGCATCATCTACAATGCCGGGATCTTTTGCTGAAGTATACTGAGTATAGATGTTTTCAATGGGTACAAATACGACACTATAACCCTTTTGGGCTTTCCAATCTAAAAGGGGTTTTAATGCCTCATAAGAATAGTAGGGACCGATAACAAGATACTCGTCCACTTCTTCTACCTGTGTATTTCGAGCTGCGACCCTTGCACGTCCAAGCATACGGTATTCATCCTCCGGATTATCAACGATATGTTCCAGTGGAAACGGCAGTTTATGATGTTGAAGTAAGTCGCATTCAAGAGGCATTTCCTCAGCAGAACAGTCAGAATAGTTTAAAACTATATCCAACTTTGAGTAGATATCCAGCGTATTGGTAAAGTCATTGTATGCAATCGGCGATATCCGGATTCGAACGATGTGATAGATACCGGCTATTATATCTTCAGAAATCACATCCGCATTAAGTGACGCAGACTTGCTATACTTACCCTTGTCCGGTTCGATTATGGGAGGAGTATATCCTTTATAAATCTTGGAAATGGGAATAGGCGGCATGACCGGACATACGGAATACTGCAGGGATTCAGTTTTCGTACTTGTCCCGGAAACTGATACTGAGAAGTTATTGGACAACGTGGGTACAAGTAAGGTAACTACTGCCTCCGGGATGTTGGGGGCACCGACATCCTGACACTCTTCCAGACCGTCCCATTTCAAGATAGAGTATTGACGGTCGCCGTACAGTGTTATACCGGAGCTATCGAATTTGGACACATCGAATACTGCAGTATAATCAATACTCCCTGCAAGAACCTGCGTACAGAGGCAAAGGATTCCAATAGCGGCAAGTATTCTTGGGGGTATTTTTATGTTGATTTCGGGAATTCTCATAACATTAGTCTGTTAGGATCATTTTTTTGCAATCGACTTCAACCCCGTCTACAATCAGTGCGTACATATACATACCGGGATTGAGGGCCGCCCCTTCTATCGAGACAGAAGGATTATCGCACGAGACATCATGACGTGCAATCTGTTTGCCTTGCATATCATAGATACAGATGTATGCAATGGTTGCAGAAGCGGGTATTTCGGTTTCAATCAAAGTGGTTGATGAAAACGGATTGGGTTTGTTCTGGTATAGTCTGCAAACTTCGGCAATACTTGAATCAACACCCGCCATTCGTCGCTGTAGACCATTGCTTTTAAGTAACTCCAGCATTTCGGCAGTCTGTTCATCCAGTTGTTTTTTCACATCCTTATAGGCATCAATCAACAGAGGAATGAAACCAATGTAATCGATACCCAAAGTGCCATCTTCATCCGCAGTCACCAGTTCGGGAAACAGCTCCTGTACTTCCTGAGCCATAAAGCCAAATCTTACTCGAGAATCCGGTTGCATTGGCTGAGAATCCGATGTGTCAAGGCTTAAAGACTTCTTGGAAAGAGTCCCATCTGATTTTTCGGCCTGCCCTGTTAGTCTGTAGCTTATTGGTGTAAGGTCTGCCAGATTGGAAGAACGCAGACTAAGAGATTCCACATCCGATTTGATTTTACTGTCAGAGTCTACAATCAGGCTATTTGCTCGAACGTCGGTAAAAAACTGGAAAAGACCGTTGCTTGAAGCTGTTATGGGAGTACATCTGAAAACAGTACCGGCAGGACATACCCCTTGCATCCCTTTCTGAAATCCCATTTCAAGGATGCCATATCTGATGGAGTTATATTCTCCTATCCATATGTTCTTTTTGGGACCAAAGGTGATATATCCCCCTCTGTTATCCTTGCGATTACCGAGGAAAACAGCCGTGGCCAAACTGTCTACGGATATTGCAGACAGTGTGTTGTCGACTGTGGTACCATCGGAAAAATCCGATATGGCCACTTTACTTGCGCCATTTTCAATTAATGGCTCGCCCATTACGACCTGACCGCTGGAGCCGACCAAAATCTGGGCGGATACGCTGAGAGCCGAGCTGATCAGCGTCATTCCGATAAGGATTTTTTTAATGTTCATGGTGTATGTGTTGGTTTTGGTGGTTAGTGTTCGCAAACTGGCAGTAAAACCGGCAGTAGATTACATTCGCAAACTTACAAAATAAAATCAAGAAGTGCAAAATAATTTTAATCATTAACAATATTTAACCTAAATATGTATGGATATGTCGGATAAAATACTTGTGAGCGTAAAATGGCGTTTTGACACGGATATTCGGTCATGAGTAAGGCAACGCATGAAAAAAGACTGACGGGATGTCCATTTACAGTCCACGTCTCGACGTATAGTATTGTCGCTCCGCGACAAAGAATAGGTAGAGAGGGCTTTGTCCGCGCACAGGCTGCTTCGGCTACGCCACGCCGCCGATACGCGGTTAACAGGCCATGCAACCGCTCCGCGGTTGAGAGGTAGGGAAGAGGTTATTCCGGGTCGGGGAAGGCGGCGAGGTATTCGAGGGCGCGGGAGAGGATGTTGTCGTAGCCGGCGGCAAGTTCCTCGGCCGGCGAATGGCATTCGAAACCCTCCGTGGGGTCGATGCCGAACTCTGTCAGTTCGCCGTCAGGGCCGTAAAGGGGAGAGGCCGAGAAGCGCACGCTCCATCCGTTGGGGAGTTCCGAAGTCCAGGGGAGTCCGCCCCCTCCGCCGGTGCGCGCACCGATCAGAGTCACATTCGGCAGACTCTTCATCACCGCCGCGAAAGCATTCGCTGCGCTATAGCATGAGCGGTTGGTAAGCAGCACGATCGGTTTGTCGAGATACTTGATACGGTAATCCGGCGCCGGTTGATAGGTAAAGAAATAGGGTTCGGAAAAATCATCATGCCCCGGACCCGTCTTATGGCATATCGAACCGCCCGGAATCTCATGATCGATAAACCGTCCCATAAACGTATCGATATTCGTAAGTACCCCGCCTCCGTTATCGCGGATATCGATAATCAGCCCCTTCGACTCACTCAGAGCCGCCAGCACATAATCCAGGGCCAACTCCGACACCGTGGTAGAAAACGACGGATAATACACATACCCCACATTCTCCGGGAAAAGGAAATAATACATCCCCGAAGTAGAGAGATAGCGGAAATCCAGATAATCCTGCTGCAGCGTGCGCAGGTCGAAATCCTGCGGATAGTCGGTCCACCACTTACGGTAATAGCTCGTAGTAAAGCGCGACACCAGATTCACATGCCCGTCCTCAAGGCAGTCGAGCATCGAGGCGCAGATCTGAAACAGCTGATACTCATTCGTCTCATCCGTAATCAGGGCGCGGTAGGCGGCAGACGTGCGCTCCCAGTCGATACCCTTCTCCTTCAGAAAACAGTAGCGGGTATCGATAATTTCGCTCAATGCGTCGAAATTGCCGTAATTGTCGTCGGCATACGACAGATCATCATCCGCGCACGAAGCGCAGAGCATAAGCATCAGGGTCGAGAGAGCTGCGGTGGCGGTATATTTATGGAGCATATTGTAGGCTTTAGGTGTTAGGCTTTAGGCTTTGGGCGTTAGGCCTTAGGCGTTAGGCGTTAGGCTTTAGGCGTTAGGCTTTAGGTATTAGGCTTTGGGCGTTGGGCTTTAGGCTTTGGGCTTTGGGCGTTCAGAACGGGCGGATCTGCGGCGCTGCGGGGCGCTTCATCCCCAGACCACCGGGAATAACTCCGATGGTAAAGGCATTGAATGCCGAGCGGTAGACCAGATTATTCGCTTTGGCACGCTGCCAGTCCAGACGGTAGCCCACCTCCATGGCCGTGCGCCCCAGATCAAGGCGGATGCCGAGGTGCAGATTGATTTTCCGGCGGTTGCCGGGCCAGCCGCAATGCACCAGTCCCGAGTGATTGCCGAGATACATTTCATAATAAGTCTCACCATAGCCCGGCATATAGAAAGCGCCGAGCAGCGGAGTGCGCAGATTAAGCGTCACCACCGTCGGCACACGCCCTATCAGATGCGTCCACGAAGCCGAGGCCGCCGCGCCAAGCGCCACCGCCGCATTCACACTCACCGGATTATTACTGTTCTTAAGCAGCGCAAGCGCTCCGGCTTCCAGTTCCGGACCTCCCCCCACCGACACCGCAAACCCCTTCGGCAGCCTCCACCATGCCCGCATATTCCATGCAAACTCCGCGTCAAGCGCCTGCATCGAAGAATTGCGGCGCGGATTCAGCATCGACAGGGCTCCATCCACATGCGCCTCAAACGCCATCATCGCCCGCTGCGGAGCAAACGGCATGCACTTCTCCCAGCGCCCCGAAGCGGCATACTGCGTGCCCGCATAACTCACCGGAGCCAGATACTGCGACACCGCCGACCGCCTCCCCGCTTCAAGCGAATAACACCCCGTGACGGGGCGCGACAGATCCGCCTCCGCGGCATCACCGAATGATGCCGTGCGGATATCAGCCGCCTCATATCCTGACTCCCCGCCGCGGAGCGCTGCCGGAAACAGTGCCAGCGCCGCCGCACATATGCAAATCCTCAGCAACTTACCCATTGGCTTCGGCATCTGAAGAGGCTTCGGCGTCGGCCGGAGAATCCTCCGGTGCGTCCGGTTCACCCGAATTATCGAAATCAAACAGATCCCCCTGCACCACTACCGGTCCCGACGGAGCCGGCTCCTCCTCGGCTTCCGGAGTATCCTCCACCGGAGGGGCCGGAGGTTCGGGGAAACGAATCGGTTCGAGTTCGGTGATGCGCTCCATGCGGAACGTAGTGATACGCTTACCCTTCGCCTTGAAACTCTTGGTGCCGATAAACTCCTCGGCATCAATCTCAAGCGGCGGGCGCACCGCATCATTGCCGCCGAAAATCACCTCCAGACGCGGATAGCAGGTATCCGTAAGCAGCAGAAGCTGCGAGGCCGCATCGCTGCCCACATACCGCTGCGGCTTGGCCGACGGCTCAAACGTGAAACGCTTCAGATACGGATTCCCCAGCGACGCGTCATAGAGCGCCGCAGTCCACACCTTATGCGGGTCAAACTTCTCGATGCGCAGGATATTATCATCGTAATGGTTGGTATCAGCAAACGAAGTGGTATAGAACTCCCCGTCGCGCGTGATCACCAGTACCAGATCATCACCCTGGAACACACCCAGACTGTCGCCGCGCCCGTCGTAATTCAGACGCAGCACATCGCGGTCAAACCACACCTCGCGACCGCCCAGCGTCGAGCCACCGCGCTTCTCCAGAGTGATCGACTTCACCGCATACTTCGTCACCAGATTGCCAAGCGACTCCTTGCCACGCAGGGCAAGTTCGGCGAAATCCACCGACAGTTCGCGGTTGCGCGGACCGCGCCCCGACTCATTCGGTTCGCCGGTAAGAGTCACCTTCACCACCTCGGCCTCACCATTCGGATTGACGCTCAGATACTCGATGCGCGATCCGGGCAGACCCTTCGTGATGTCGTACTCCTTCTCACGCGTAAGCCCCGTGATGCAGAAACGCTTCTTATAATACCAGCCTCCTCCCAGCGGGCGCCCGTGGGGGGAGAACTCCGGTTTGCCGTTGCGGTAAATCACATTATAGATAGTGCGCTTATCATCCTTCTTAAACAGACCGATATGGCGCACCTTCGTGCCCTTCTTTCCGATAAACACCTTATCCTGCACCTTGATGATCTTATAGGTGCCGTCGCGGTAGATGATCAGGATATCATCGATATCCGAGCAATTAAACTGG
The DNA here is from genome assembly GCA_947176605.1 of uncultured Porphyromonadaceae bacterium. Taxonomy (GTDB): domain Bacteria; phylum Bacteroidota; class Bacteroidia; order Bacteroidales; family Muribaculaceae; genus Lepagella. The sequence goes on along the minus strand of CAMWRH010000026.1, from coordinate 25,057 downwards.
AACTCACCCTCCTTCAGACCGATGCCTACGAAATTACCCTCCTTATCAAACATCAGACGCTTATTCGCCTCCGCCACCTTCGTAGCCTCGATCGAATCGAAGCCGCGCAGAGTCGTGCGGCGCGGATACCGGTCGCCATACTTCTCCTTCAGATGTCGGTACCAGGCCACGGTATACTCCGTGATATGCTCTATATTGCCCGCGATGCGCTCGATATCCGCTTCCAGACGGGCTATACGCTCATGCGCCTTCTCCGAATTAAACTTCAGGATGCGCCCCATCTTTATCTCCCACAGGCGCATGATGTCGTCGCGCGTCAGCGGGCGGTAGAAAGAGGGTTTCCAAGGCTCCATCAGTTCGTCGATACGGTCTACGGCCTTATCCATATCCGCCGCCTGCTCCAGCTGCTTATCCTTATACATCCGCTCCTCGATAAAGATCTTCTCAAGCGAAGCGAAAAGCATCGACTCGCGGTTCTCGTTAAGTTTGATCTTCAGTTCTTCGAGCAGCAACTGGCGCGTATGATTCACACTGAACCTCAGCAGATCGCTCACCGTAAGGAAATGCGGCTTCTTATCCGCAATCACGCAGCAGCAGGGGGATATGCTCACCTCGCAGTCGGTAAAAGCGTAAAGCGCATCGATGGCCTTGTCCGACGAAGTGCCGGGAGCCAGATGCACCAGAATCTCCGCCTGTGCCGAAGTGTTGTCGTCGACCTTACGCACCTTGATCTTCCCCTTCTCCATGGCCGAAAGAATGGAGGCGATCAGCGTCGGCGTGGTCTTGCCAAACGGCAGCTCCGTGATGGCCAGCGTCTTATTATTGATCTTCTCGATCTTGGCGCGCACCTTCACCGAGCCGCCGCGTGCACCGTCATTATAGCGCGACGCGTCAAGCAGGCCGCCGGTCTGGAAATCCGGCAGCAGGCGGAACGGGCGGTCCTCCAGATAATCTATGGCCGCGTCAAGAATCTCATTGAAATTATGGGGCAGGATCTTGGCCGACAGACCCACAGCGATACCCTCCACACCCTGCGCCAGCAGCAGCGGGAACTTCACCGGGAGCGCCACCGGCTCCTTCTTGCGGCCATCGTAAGAGGGGGTCCACTCCGTGATGGCCGGAGAGAATACCGTCTCCAGCGCAAACTCCGACAGGCGCGCCTCAATGTAACGCGGCGCAGCCGCGCCGTCGCCCGTCAGCACATTACCCCAGTTACCCTGCGTATCCACAAGCAGATCCTTCTGTCCGAGCTGTACCAGCGCGTCGCCGATCGAAGCGTCGCCATGCGGGTGATACTGCATCGTATTACCCACGATATTGGCCACCTTATTAAAGCGGCCGTCATCAAGCGTCTGCATCGAATGCAGGATACGCCGCTGCACCGGTTTCAGACCATCCTCGATATGAGGCACGGCACGCTCCAGGATTACATAAGAAGCGTATTCCAGATACCAGTTGCGGAACATTCCTGAAAGCACCGTGCGCCGGTCGCCCGATCCGGGCACCGTATACGGCTCTGCAGGGGATGCCTGGGCTATGCGCTGCTCCTCGGCATCGGTGATGCGGCGTGTCTGTTGGAGCAGGTCATTGTCTGACTCCTGCGCTATGTTACTGTTGTCGGACTCATCCGGTATATTATTGAGGGTCTCGTCGGTCATGATAGGGCTGAATGTTAAAAAAAGTCAGTCAGAAAACGGGATGGCGAATCATGTCTCGGCATCCCGTTACGGCAAAAGTACTAAAAAAAAGGGGAAAAATCAAGAGGGAGCGCCAAATTGAGCAGCGTCCGGCAGTAATCCGCATCAAGAGGAGAGAGACGGGCGGTTGGTAAACGGATGTAAAATAGTGGTAAAATAAACAGAGAGGTGGGTTATATGTTAATGAGTGTTAAATGAGAGAATTTTTCTATGTTCTACAGCATTGTTTTAAAAAATAATTTGTAACTTTGCATCGAGTTTTTCATGGTATTAGATTTTAAGGTTAACAGAAGATTGGTTGTCGAGATGACAATCAATTTTTTTTTGCCCCAAGGAGAAGGTCAGGTCATAGATGCATTGGCCGCTACAGCGCGATATATATGCCGGCGCATCCGGGCGGGCGCCCTACGGAGTGGGAAAATCGTGGGGCAAATGGAATTTTGCGTGAAAATAAATGAAATTAAAAGATAATTTTGTAACTTTGCCGATGTAACCCGATAAGCTTTTGCCTGCAAAGCCCGGGCCCCGGCGAGATGCCGGACGCGGCATCCGTTGCCCGAGGGGTGAAAAAGCGCAGAGCGAGAGGGAGCAAAAGATAACGATCCAAAACGATCCATATAGACAGACATGGAAAAAAAGATCAAGATCAATGGTCTGACATTTGTGCCATACCTTACGCGCGAGCGCATAGCCGAGCAGGTGAAGCGTGTGGCAGAGGAGATACGCCGGGATGTGGGCGAGAGCCAGCCGGTGTTCATATGTGTGCTCAAAGGGGCATTTGTATTTGCCGCCGACCTGATCCGCGAGACAGGGATCAACGACTGCACATGTTCATTCGTGCGCTACGCCTCCTACGAGGGTACATCCACCACGGGCAAGGTGCGCCAGCTCGTAGGGCTTACCGATGATCTCGAGGGGCGCGACGTGGTGATAATTGAAGACATCGTGGATACCGGCCTTACAGCCGTAAAGATGATCGACGACATCAAGGCCCACAATCCCCGCTCGGTGCGGTTTGCCACCCTGCTGCACAAGCCGCAGTCATCGCGCACCGGTTTCGAGCCCGACTACATCTGCTTCTCCATCCCTCCCAAATTCATACTCGGCTATGGCCTTGACCTCGACGGCAAGGGGCGCAATCTTCACGACATCTACGTAATCGAAGAAGACCGCGATACCGACGAAGCCTGATATCCGGCCCCTTAACGAAGGAGCACGCAGACGGCCCCCACACCTTGCGGAAGGCGCAGGATCCGGGGTGCCATCGCATGTGTGCGCTCCATTCCGGCAGAAAGTATAAAAACAACACATACTATACATACACACAGAGATGATCAATATAGTACTGTTCGGAGCTCCCGGCTCCGGCAAAGGCACCCAGAGTGCCAAAATCATCGACCAGTTTGGCCTGTACCATATCTCGACCGGCGAAGTGCTGCGCGACCACATAGCCCGTGGCACCGAACTCGGCAAGACTGCTGAAAGCTACATATCAAAAGGCAATCTTATCCCCGACGACCTTATCGTAGACCTCATCGCCCACGTAATCGACAACGAGGCCCGCGAGGCGAAAGGGGTGGTGTTCGACGGTTTCCCCCGCACAATTCCCCAGGCCGAAGCCCTGCGCGACATGCTCGAGGCACGCGGCAGCCGCGTGCACGCCGTAGTCGGACTCGAAGTGCCCGAAGAAGAGCTCATAGAGCGTATGCTCAACCGTGGCAAAGAGACCGGCCGCGCCGACGACAACCTCGACACCATCAAGAACCGACTCGACGTATACCACAACCAGACTCATCCCCTCAAGGAATACTACCTCAAAGAGGGGAGCTACCTCCCCATCAACGGTTCGGGCTCGGTAGAGGAAATCTTCGACTGCATAGCAGCCGGAATCGAAGAGGCTACAGGCGAAGTGCGCCGCAGCCGAAAATAATGACACCACTTCACTATCGTAAAGATTCCACATACGGCTTATCGGGATTATACGTAAGCGATTCCACCGGTATCCGCAGATTACAAGGCTTGCAGGTATTGCCACAGCGCAATACCTGCAACCGTATATAAATTCTTACATCAGCCGGAGCCACCTGCTCCCGGCCTTAAAACATCAATAACATGAACAAGACTCTTGGCTCAGCCCTGCTGACGCTCCTTTGTGCCGCCGCCGGCACAGGGATGCTCCACGCCGCTGACTACGGCTTGCCCGAAGGGATTCAGGAAGGCAACATCCTGCACTGCTTCAACTGGACAGCCTCGGAAATCAAGGCAGAACTGCCGAAAATAGCCGAAGCCGGATTCGGCTCCGTGCAGATGTCGCCCATGCAGCGCCCCGACATCAAAAGCGGTTCGTCATGGCATGACCTCTACCGCCCCTACGACCTCGCATTCAAAAGCAGCTCCTACTGCTCCGAGCAGGATCTCAAGGATCTCTGCGCCGAAGCCGCCAAATACGGCATCAAGATCATCGTGGACGTAGTGGCCAACCACGTCGACCGGACCGCCGGATACCACGACACATGGTGGGACTCCAACGGACGCGTGCGCTGGGATGGCAATATCAACTACGGCGACCGCTACTCGATCACCCACGGTCAGCTCGGCGACTACGGCGACGTCAACTCCGAAAGCAGCGAAGTGCAGGCCCGAGGCAAAGCCTATGTCGAGAAACTCAAGGAAATGGGAGTAAGCGGTATCCGCTGGGACGCCGCCAAGCATATCGGCCTCCCCTCCGAAGGGTGCGACTTCTGGAGCACTGTCACATCAGTGCCCGGGATGTACCACTACGGCGAGATACTTGACTCTCCCGGCCCCGATGCGTCAATCATCAAGGAATACGCACAGTACATGTCGGTGACCGACAACAAATACTGCAACTACGCTGCCCGCGACAACGGCGGCATCCCCGGCGGCTACGGCGGCGACTGGGTGGTCAACCAGGGATTGAGCGACACTAAACTCGTATACTGGGCCGAAAGCCACGACACATACTCCAACGACGAATGGTCGCAGAACGTGGACCAGAGCGTGATCGACCGCGCATATGCGGCCTACGCCTGCCGCAGCGGTGCCACGGCACTCTATCTCGCACGCCCCAACGCCGTGGGATTCAACAATATCAAGGTAGGCAAAGGCTCCACAGCCTATCAGAGCAAATCGGTGGCGGAAGTCAACAAATTCCGCAACGCCATGACCGGCAAGAAAGACTGGTTTGAGAGCAACGGCAACGCCTGCTCCATCACCCGCGAGAACGGCGGCGCCGTAATCGTGATGAAAGGGAGCGGCAACGTAAGCATCACCAACGGCGGCGGCTACTGCCCGGCCGGCACATATACCGACCGCGTGAGCGGCGGCGTATTCACCGTCACCGCCACCACCATCTCCGGCAACGTAGGGAGCAGCGGCATCGCGGTGATCTACGACGGCGAGGTGGATATCCCCACACCTCCGGATCCCACACCGGGCCCGACACCCACACCTACCGACGGATACTACGTATACTTCGACAACACCGCCAACTGGAGCAAGGTAATGGTATGGGCATGGAACTCAACCGAGAACTGCGTAGCCGCCTCCGAATGGCCCGGCGACCAGATGACCGCGAAAGACGGAGTGCTCTACTGGAGCGCACCGGCAGGAAAGGTGCCCACTGAAATCATCTTCAGCAACAACGGCGGCGACAAGGCCGGCGGCGGCGACCTCACCTTCGTCAACGGTGCCACCTACTATCCCGACGGCACCTACAAGATGATCAGCTACGGCGGCGGCGATGACGACGATGATGATCCCGTCCCCGGTCCGCAGCCCGTAGACATGCCTTCGGCCCTCTACGTGCTCGGCAATATCTCCGGTGCACAGTGGGATACGGCCAACGGCGCAGCCATGCACGTGGCCGAGACCGGCGTATTCGCCACCACTTCGAAAGTGACATTCACACCGGCCGCCGGTGAGAGTGTATGCTACTTCAACCTCACCGACCGCCTTGGTGCCGACTGGGATGAAGTCAACATGAACGCCAACCGCTTCGGACCCGCCACAGAGGGTGTGACACTCACACTCAACAACTGGGGCGACATGAAGAAATACACCAACAACGTGGATGCTTCGGCCTGCAAGTCATGGACCGTGACCCCGGGCAGCTACTACGTGCGTGCCGACTTCAACAACGGCCGCGTACAGATCACCGACACCACCGGCGTAGAGATCCTCACATCCGATGATGACAGCGAGGCAGCCTACTTCACCCTGCAGGGTGTGCGTGTGGCAGAGCCCGAGACCGGCCGGATCTACATCCGCGTATCCGGTGGCAAAGCCACCAAAGTGATGATGAAATAATAATCCCGATTCTCGGGATAAATACCGAGAATCGAGATTTATCCCGGTAAATCCTGATAAATCGGGAGAATCCCGGGTAATCCCGAAAAGAAAAATCCCCATGCGCCTCGGGCGCATGGGGATTTTTTAGCTTAAGGGGGGAGAGGGTAGAGCCTACTTTATCACCTACTGCTGATGCTCATGATAGGCGGCATCCGCCTTTTTCTTCTTCAGTTTCACCTTCATCGTGTCGAACCCCTTGCCATAGACGCCGTTGACATTGGCCTGGGTGATGAAAGCCTCCGGATCGATCAGCTTCACGATGCGGAAGATGGTCACCGCCTCGATCTTGCGGCACCATACCATCAGGATCTTCACCTCCTTCTTCGAATACCATCCCATGCCGTCAAGCACCGTCACGCCACGGCGTGCCTCCGCATTCACCTTGTCGGCGATCTCCTGCCAGCGGTGGGAGAAGATGATAAACTGGGTGGCCTGACGGTTGGTGTTGATGATCATGTCGGTGATGTAGGCGATGACGAAAGTCACGATCCAGCCGTACACGATCAGCGGCACACGGGCCTCGATTCGCGCACCCCAGTCGCCCTCAAACGGCAGAAAGATGCTGCAGGTGACGATAAGCATATCGGTCACGATCATCGTGCGGCCGATCGACACATTGCTCAGCTTCGACACCATCGCCGCGATGATATCGGTGCCACCCGACGAACCGTTGTGTATAAACACCGTGCCCACACCCAGACCGCAGAAGATACCGCCAAGGATGGCGCTCATGCTGATATCCTCGATAATCGGATGCCCCAGACTCATAAAGAAATTCTCAAACACGCCGATGAACAGCGAGATGATGGTGGCGCCGAAGATGGTGCGCATCACGAAAGTCTTGCCGACAAGCTTGAATGCCATGCCGAGCAGCAGCAGATTGCAGACATACTGGGTGACGGCCACCGGCACGAAGCCACGGGTGCCGAAATACACCAGAGTGCCCACACCCGACAGGCCGCCAATCACAATCTCATGCGGCAGGATGAAGGCTGTGAAACCTACGCCATAGAGCAACAGGCCGAAGATTATCATGATGTAATCCTTGGCATTGTTGAGCAGGGCTTTGTGGATGTTTTTTGTCATGAATAGGTATTGATAGTATCAAAATGTAAGCGGCATCGGCTGAAAATCAGCGGGGCGAGAATCAACAGATGTCAGAAAGGTTAAATTCTGTACAAAGGTATAAAATTTCAGCTGACTCTCAAAGTGCCTTATCTTAAATTCATGCGCCGATCCGGGAGAAACTTTTGATGCGCCCTCCCATGATGCGCCTGCTCAGTTGGCGCGGCGGAATATCTCAGATTCGGTGAGCGGCACGGGTTCGGATGATGCGAAATCCACGGCCTTCACAAGTTCGCGCTCGATGGCCACACGGTATATCTTGTCAGGTCCGCACGTCACATTATAATCCTCGGGATTATAAAGTGAGGTCAGCTTCTTCAGCTCGCGCTTCAGGCAGGCGAATATGGGGCGCCGGATTTCGGGCACCCGGAGGTCGGGTGTCAGTTGAGGATTTCCTCCGAACAGACCGTAGATTTCGGCATACTGCTTCTGAATGCGGTCGAGGCGCTGCTCATAGCGGGCGCGGGTACCCTTCCCCTTGGGCATATTGAAATTCAGCCCCTCGTCGCCCCTGCAGAGCAGCAGCGTGTAGAGGGCACGCTCGCGGCGGTGCACTCCGGTAAGCGTCGTGTCGATATCCGGAAACCTGATTTCCCCCGTATAGGGATTCAGCAGGATATGGCTGCGCACATTCCGGCGCACCAGGAAGATATCAAGCAACTGCTTGTAGAAACCGTGATAATGAAACTGATTGTCCTTCTCCTCCGATGAATTGACCACATATACGTCGCTGCTCAGCATATCAGTAAACGCATCCACAAGCGCCTGCACCGTCTGCACGATATCCTCGGCCACCTCTATGCGCAGATAGTTGGAATATGGCGCCTCGTCGACAAAATTATTGCTGATCTTGATCAGCAGCGAGGGGTAGGTGGAACGCAGTGCCGAAATGCCGCAGCGGTTGCACAGTATATCCTTGCAGAAGACGGCTGTGGTCATGTCCATCAGTTTCTCGTAGGTCTCATCGATGCGCTGCGGAGTCATGGACGGCGACAGAAACGAAAGTATGCGGCAGAACAGTTCGCGCTCCGTGCGGCGGTAATGGTCGATGATATAGGGGAGATAGATGAAATGCAGACCGGCCAGCTGCATCTCCTTGAAGATGACGCGGTGATTGGTGCGGATGGCCTCGTTGATTTCCTCATCGCAGCTGTTCTCGATATAGATAGCCGTAGCAGTGTCGATATTGAAATCAGCCTTCGGGATGGAGATTACTTCGGCATTCTCGGTGGCGTTTTCATTAAGGCAGAGTTTCAGGGCGATCATCAGCAGGGCTTCCGAATGTGCGCAGAAACCGTCGCTGACCGTCATGCTGCGGCAGTCGCCGAGCAGGTCGGATCCCAGTCCGGTCTCATCGGCAGAAGCGATTGTGGAGATAGCCTCCCCGAGCGACATGGAGCGGGCTTCGATCTGCACCTGGCTGTCGATGGAGTAGCGGTCGCAGACGCGCTGCCAGCAGTCCATCTCGCCGGTGTCGATTATGCGGTCGGCCTTGATAAGGTCGGAAAAAATGCGTGCTATCGCTATGCGGTGTATTCGTTGCATTGATGTGTGGTGTAGAGTTTGTGGAAAAGGTGTAAGTGAGGTGATGTTGGCGCGTCGGGTCAGACGAGTTTGCCCGGGTTGAGGTACACTCTGCCCGGCCCTATGGCGGTGAGCAAACTCACCCCCTCGCCTCCGATCACATTCTGAAGCGACCATTTTACCGACAGCCGGCTTTCCGGTATGCCGTCGGTGGCCAGGAAATGGTCCTCGTCAATCCGGATGCTCTGACCCGGCTGCAGATCTATTATGATCGGATCGCCCAGACAGGCCAGAAACACCGTGGCGTTGCCCTCCACACGCTGCAGCAGGGCACCCATTCCGCCGATCAGACCGGCGATGGAGAGCTGCGCGGTCACATTCACCTTACGGCTCGAAGCCACATAAGCTCCCCGGCGGCAGATGAGCTGCCGCCCGTCGAGCTTGAGGTGTATCATCCCCCCGTTGCTCCCCAACACGAGGCGGCAGGGGCGGTGGGAGCGGTTGACAAACCGCAGTATCATCAGCGACTCCCCCGAGAGTTTCGCTCCCAGGATACGTGTCAGAGAGTTGCCGTTGAATTCAGAGAGGAGTTCGATACCCTCCTCCATATATATCATCGAGCCACGCTCGGCAAAGAACTCCTCCCCGGGGGCGAGTTCCACTTCCAGATGCTTCACGAAGCTGCCAATAAGTTTGCAATTCATAAGAAAGGGGTGTTGGTAAAAGTCATGATAAGCGGGTCAGGCACGTGGCTGCGGGAGTCAGTGCCATGTAGCGCGGTGCCTCTCCCGTTCACCCTCCCCGATAGAGGAGCGGCAACGGAAATAGCCGTCTAAAAGAGAGAGACAAATAAGAATGCAAATGTAGGAAAAGAGCCGCTAAAATGCAAGACAATCAGCCGCTTTTTTGGTAGCGTTGGCATATATGTCGGTTATCTGCTGCCATATGCGGCGCTCGCTGGCACGTATAGAGCGCACCCGCTCCAAGAGTTCACGGAAATAATCGCGCCCGAATACCGCATTCCCCTGCTTCAGCCGATCATCGTCAAGCACGAACCCCTTGCGGATAAATTCGTTAAGTACGCGGGTAGCCCATTGGCGGAACTTAGTGGCTTTCCGGCTGTTAACGCGGTATCCGACACTGATAATCGCATCAAGAGAATAAAAAGCTCTTTCGCGTTCAACTTGACGATTTCCTTCGGTTTGAACTGTTCGAATTTTTCGAATAGTTGAATCCTCGGTCAACTCATTTGAAGAGTATATCTCTTTAAGATGATAATTTATAGTGTTGACTTCAACCCCGAAGAGCTCAGCCATGGACTTTTGTGTCAGGAATAGCGTTTCATCATGAACGATAGCCTGAACTGCCCCCGAATTGTCGGGCAGATTATATAGAATAAACTGTATTTCCTTAGCCATGTTGTCAGCCATTGAAGTTAAGGGATTTTTGGTTGAGTAATGTCAAGACTTACTTAGCTGGCATTGCCGATGAATCATGCAAATTTAGTTGATTATTCTGACATGGCAATAAAAAATGTCGTGAAACATATATTAAGCGGATTTATGGTCATTATCTCCCATATTCGGGAGTCAGTGTGAATCGGATCCCGGGTGTATACATGCGGGACAGCGGAATGCCGGAAGGCGGAAAATGGTGTTTTTCAATAATTAGTTGGTCAAAGTGAAATATTTTTTGTAACTTTGCGCTCATACTGATGTTTAAAAAGGTATTTATGAAAAAGATTGGTAATAGGGCTATATCTGACAAAGGTTTATATTCACCTGCCTACGAGCACGACGGATGCGGCGTAGGACTGGTGGTGAAGATAGATGGAAGTAAACATCATTCGATTGTAGACCAGGGTCTTAAGGTGCTCGAGCATATGGCTCACCGAGGAGCCGAAGGAGCCGACAACCTTACCGGCGACGGAGCCGGAATAATGGTGCAGATACCCCACGAATATATATTGCTCAACGGTATCCCCGTCCCCGAGAAAGGGCGCTACGGCGTGGGGATGGTGTTCATGCCCCGCGAAGAAAGCGACCGTAAAGCCTTCGAAGCGATAATCGACCGCGAGATAAAGGCACAGGGACTCTTCCTGATGCACACACGCGACGTGCCCGTAGACAGTTCAGTGCTCGGACCCGACGCATTGGCCACCGAACCCGTAATCCGGCAGCTCTTCATCGTAGGGAGCGACAACCGCGAGCGGCTCGAACGCCTCCTCTACATAATCCGCAAACGCATCGAGCAGGCAGTGCTCGAATCCGACGCTATCGCCGACAAAGAAGGGTGCTACATAGTGAGCCTCTCCACCCGCACCCTCATCTACAAAGGGATGCTCTCCTCGCGCCAGCTGCGGCTATACTTCAAAGACCTTCAGAGTCCGTACTTCACCAGTGCCATAGCCCTGGTGCATTCACGCTTCTCCACCAACACCTTCCCCCAGTGGCGCCTCGCACAGCCCTTCCGCTTCATCGGCCACAACGGCGAAATCAACACCATTCGCGGCAACCGCTTCTGGATGTCGACCCGCGAAGCCGTGATAGCCGCCGACGAAGAGGGGGAGATGCAGCAGATAGGGCAGGTGATACAGCCATCGATGAGCGACAGCGGTTCATTCGACAACGCCCTCGAATTCTTCATCCGCTCCGGCATGGAACTGCCGCACGCACTGGCCATGCTCGTGCCCGAAAGCTGCACCGAACACAACTCACTCTCCCGCCGCCTCAAGGCATTCTACGAATACCACTCCATATTCATGGCCCCGTGGGACGGTCCGGCCGCCATCATATTCTCCGACGGACGATATGCCGGAGGTATGCTCGACCGCAACGGACTGCGTCCGGCACGCGTCACCGTCACCAAATCCGGCGAGATGATAATAGCCTCCGAGGCCGGAGTGCCTGATATCCCGGCTGCCGAAATAGAGCGCAAAGGGCGCCTGAAGCCCGGCAAACTCCTGATGGTGGATACCGAAGAGGGGCGTGTATACGCCGATGCCGAGATAAAGCATGACCTCGCGTCGCGCCTCCCGTATGCCGAATGGCTCAGAGACGGACGCATCGTGCTCAGCGAACTGCAGAGCGGGCGCAAGGTGAGCCACGAAGTGGCCGACCGCGAGCGCCTCATGCGCGCCTTCTGCTACAACCGCGAGGATGTGGAACTCATCATCAAACCCATGGCCGCCACATCGCAGGAACCCGTGGCCTCGATGGGCAACGATGCTCCTCCGGCAGTGCTGTCGCGTATGCCGCAGAGGTTTTTCAACTACTTCCGCCAGCAGTTTGCCCAGGTCACCAATCCCCCCATCGACCCGATACGCGAGCAGAGCGTCATGTCGCTCACAAGCTATGTAGGTTCGGTAAGCAAAAACATACTCCGCCCCACGGCCGACCTGTGCAAGGTCGTGATGATGTCGTCGCCCGTGATCAGCGACGGCGAACTCGACATGCTGCGCCACCTGCAATACAAAGGATTCCGCACCATCACACTCCCCATGCTCTTCGAGGCCGAAGGGGGAGTGGTGGCCATGGAGCGCGCACTCGACCTGCTCTGCCGTGATGCCGAGGCCGCCGTAGACGGGGGCTACAACTACATGGTGCTCTCCGACCGCAACGTCAGTCAGCGCATGGCTCCGATACCCTCGCTGCTGGCCCTCTCGGCAGTGCATCAGCATCTGGTGAGCCGCGCCAAGCGCTCGCAGATAGCCATCATCGTAGAGAGCGGCGAGATATGCGAAGTGATGCACGTGGCCCTGCTGATGGGTTACGGCGCAAGCGCCGTCAATCCCTACATGGCATTCGCCATACTCAAAGACCTCGTTGACCGCAAAGAGCTGCAGCTCGACTTCGAAGGGGCCGAGCAGCATTACATCAAGGCCGTCAACAAAGGTATGCTCAAGATCATGTCGAAGATGGGTATCAGCACCGTGCGCAGTTATCGCGGCTGCGCCCTCTTCGAGGCCCTCGGGGTGGGGCAGCGCCTTCTGGGGCGCTACATGCCCGGCACCCCTTCGGCTGTAGACGGCATCGGGATAGAGGATGTGGCAGCTGAGGTAATCGCCGCCCATCGCCGCGCATTTGCCGATGATGCGGATAATGCCGGTGCCGGAGAGACGGAAGCTGTGCCCGAGGATTTCGGCAATTACCGCTACCGCCGCGACGGCGAGGCACATGCCTGGAATCCCGCCGTGGTAAAGGCACTCCAGGAAGCCACCTCGCAGGGGGACTTCGCCAAATTCCGTGAATATGCCGCCCTTGTGGAGCAGAAGGAGCATCCCCACTTCCTGCGCGACCTGATGGAGGTGGTATCCGACCGTGAGCCGGTCGCCGTGGATGAAGTGGAGAGCGAAGAGGATATCATGCGCCGCTTCTGCGTGGAAGCGATGTCATTCGGAGCCATCAGCCGCGAGGCCCACGAGACCCTGGCAGTGGCCATGAACAGTATCGGCGCCATGAGCAACTGCGGCGAAGGTGGCGAAGACCCGGCCCGCAACGCGCCGCGCCCCGACGGCACGTCGGCCCGCAGCAGCGTGCGCCAGATGGCCTCGGGCCGTTTCGGCGTGGATGCGGAATATCTGGTAAATGCCGATGAGATACAGATCAAAGTGGCGCAGGGGGCCAAACCCGGCGAAGGGGGACAGTTGCCCGGCTTCAAGGTCGACGAGATGATAGCCCGCACACGCCGGTCGCTCCCCGGTATCACCCTTATCTCACCCCCTCCGCACCACGACATATATTCGATCGAAGACCTGGCCCAGCTCATCTTCGACCTCAAGAACATCAACCCATCGGCCAAGATCAGCGTAAAGCTCGTGGCCGAAAGCGGCGTAGGCACCATCGCGGCAGGAGTGGCCAAGGCCAAGGCCGACAAGATACTGATAAGCGGATGCGACGGCGGCACGGGAGCCTCTCCGGCAAGTTCGATGAAACATGCCGGAGTACCGGTGGAAATCGGACTGGCCGAGATACAGCAGACCCTCGTGCTCAACAACCTGCGCGGCAAACTCCGCCTTCAGGCCGACGGTCAGCTCAAGAGTCCGCACGATGTGCTGGTGAGCGCCATGCTCGGGGCGGAGGAATATGGCTTCGGCACGGCTCCGCTCGTGGTGCTCGGATGCTGCATGGCCCGCATATGCCACACCAACCGCTGCCCGAAAGGGGTGGCCACACAGAATCCCGAACTGCGCCGCAAATTCACGGGGCGCGCCGAATGGGTGGTGAATTACTTCCGCTTCATGGCCCGTGAGGTGCGCCGGCGTCTGGCCGACATGGGTTACCGCTCGCTCGATGAAATCACCGGACGCGCCGACCTGCTGCGCCTGCGCCGTGATGCCGCCACCGGCAAAGCCGCCGGACTCGACTTCAGCCGCCTGCTCCACACCCCCGCCGCTCCCGGCGAGGCCGACCTGCACTTCACCACTCCGCAGGATCACCGCCTTGATCAGGTAAAAGACCACGCCATACTCTCCATCGTAGGGAATGCCATCGAGACCGGACAGCCCGTAAGCCTCGGGATGAACATCATCAATACCGACCGTTCCACCGGCACGATGCTCAGCGGCCATGTCACCCGCCTTACCGGCGGACGCGGACTGCCCGACGGCAGTATCTCGCTCACCTTCACCGGCGCGGCCGGACAGAGTTTCGGCGCATTCCTCTGCAGCGGTATCTCGCTGCGCCTCGAAGGGGAGGCCAACGACTATCTGGGCAAAGGTCTGTCGGGCGGCCGCATCGTGGTGGTGCCCCCGAAAGAGGCCACATTCGAGGCCGAACTCAACACCATAGCCGGCAACACGCTGCTCTACGGTGCCACCGCAGGCGAACTCTATGTCAACGGCCGCGTAGGCGAGCGCTTCGCCGTGCGCAACAGCGGTGCGGTAGCCGTAGTGGAGGGTGTCGACGACCATGCCTGCGAGTATATGACCGGTGGCCGCGTGGTGGTGCTCGGCAAAATCGGCAGCAACTTCGCCGCCGGCATGAGCGGCGGCATAGCCTACATACTCGACAGCGCCGGAGACGCCGATGCCAACATCAACATGGAACTCGTGGAACTCACCCTCCTCCGGCACCCCGAAGAGATAAGCGAACTCCGGCAGCTCATCACGGCGCATCACCGCCATACCGGAAGCGCGCTGGCCGGGCGTATCCTTTCCAACTGGGACGAATACCTCCCCCGCTTCCTCAAAGTAACCCCGTCGGAATACAAACGAGTAATCTCCAAAGCCGACTGACCGCACGGAGAGATTACATACACCATATTTCAGCCGCCTGCAGCCGCCACCGTGCACTGCAGGCGGCTGATGTCTGTCAGCGAAGGAACCGAAATATGCGGGAATGTGGAAAATATGGCTGAAATATTTGTAATTGTGGTGATTATCAGCTAAATTTGGGAGCAGAATGCGAATGTGCGATAATGCACCGCGTATATAACCCTTACACCGCACTGCCTATGAATCCTGAAGAACTCACACGACTGGTATCCGATGGCGTCGACCGCGCCAAAGCCGGCGATGCACTGGCCGTATATGCCGTAGTGGCACCGTATCACGACAATGGTGCCCTATCCCCGAAAAGCCATTACCCCTTCGGATGGATCATCTACTATGCCATCCATCAGTCGGCGGCTACGGAAATCACCGGACGCAAGCGGATGCTGGCACGCTACATGCAGCTGCAGGTGCAGCGTCCGCACAAACTGCACTCCATGATACTTACACAGGCCATACGCCTGTACAAGGAATCGCGTGAGGCCGCCATGGCCGCACGCCTCAACGGGAAACAGCTCCCTGCCGAATGCGACTTCTCATTGATCAGATTCACCGCACTGTGGGGGCTGCACAACCTGCGCCCGGGCGACTGGCGGCGCAAAGAGCATGAGGGCCGACCCGTGAGCTCCACCGTAGAGAAACTAATCACGCACTATTGCGACGAGCTGCATCACACCTCCGCCTCGGCCGATCCTCCGGCCGACTTCATGGCCGTCATGGAGCGAGGAATGCAGGAATATGCCGATTCATGCAACATCCTGGCCCAAAGGGCTGCCCTGCATATCGATGCCGGGAGAAGGGAAGAGGGGGAAAGGCTGCTGCAACAGGCGGTGCTTACCGCTCCCGGGAAATTCTTCCTGTGGTCGCGTCTGGCCGGAGCGCTGGCGGACGATGCCTCTCCGCGACTGCGCATAGCCCTGCTTTACATGGCGCTCTCGGCTCCGGGGCAGGATATCTACAAGGGGCGGGTGCGCATGGCCATGGCTGAGGCATGGCATAATGCCGGGATGGCAACCCACTCCCTTTGGGAACTGAATGCCGTAAAACGGCTCTATGAGGCCAACGGCTGGCATCTGCCGCGCCGTCATGCCGAACTTTCGCGACAGCTCCCGCCCGATACCGTGGCTGCAGATCCGGCAGCAATGTACCGGCGAGTGGAGCATTACGCCTCCGATTATCTGTATCAGTCGCTTCCCGAGATCCGAGTGACCAAGAATTATCATAAGGAAAGCCGCGAGGAGACCGACCGCTACGGCCGACGACGCGTCGCCCCTGCAGCATGGCGTGTGGCCGACAGCCGGGGCACTTACTACTGGCTAACCCCTGAGCAGCACGGCATTGATGCCTCGCTCCCACATGGCACCGGTCTCGATATCCGGGTGCATAACAGAAAAGTGGTGTCGGCCCGGCTGGCCGAGTGACCCTCCGCGCCACCCGGCGCCGGCAGGAGAGGCGACGCTATTCGACATCAGGATGCCAACGGTGGCGACGCATGTCGACCCGCCCCGAGGGGAGAAAGGCCACACCCTCCGCTTCAAGCAGACGGCACTGCAAGTGCCAGTGAGGCGCAGTGCGCCCCTGCGCATTGACCACACGGTGGCACGGCACAGGAGAATCCATGCCGATGGCACCCAGCACCTTCCCTGCCAGACGCGCATGGGAGGGGTGTCCGGCAAGGGTGGCCACATCACCGTAGGTGGCCACAAATCCGGGGGGAATCGCACTGACTATGTCGCGCACGGCAGCCGGGAAACGGGAAAGATCTTGATTGTTCATGGCTAAGGGATGTTTGCAACCGGTTTGCATTCCTTTCGTGCAAATGTCGGGTTGCAACCGTGTTGCAACCCTCCGATTGTTATCTTTGTAAAAAATAACGGTAGATTATGGAAAAAGATATGCAATCACTCCACAACCGGCATGAGAGCCACGAAACACGCCGAAGCCATACCGAATCAAGCCATGAGCATCATGACCCGCATGAGCATCATGACCATGGTCATCATCATCATCACTCGCATGCGATCCCCTCGGAGGGGGGGCGGCTGAAGAGCGTGTTCTACTGGGCGATAGGCCTTAATCTGGCCTATGTGGTGCTGGAGGCCGTATACGGACTGCGGAGCGGCTCGATGGGGCTGCTCAGCGACGCCGGCCACAACCTGAGCGATGTGGCCTCCCTCTTCATAGCCCTCATAGCCTTCAAGGCTGCTCAACGGCGCCCTACACCCAGATATTCCTACGGCTACGGCAAAGCCACCATTGAGGCCTCGCTGCTCAATGCCGTGATACTGTATGTGGCCGTGATATTCATCGTGATCGAGGCCGTGGAGCGGCTGCTGCATCCCGTAGCGGTCAATGGCAGTGAAATAGCCTGGGTGGCCGGAGCCGGGGTCGTGGTAAATGGCGTGACGGCCTGGATGCTGCTGAGCCACAGTCACGATGACCTCAACGTAAAGGGGGCGTTTCTGCATATGGCCGCCGACACGCTCGTATCGGTAGGCGTGGTGGCCTCGGGTATCATAATCCGTTATACCGGCTGGACATGGCTCGATCCGGCGGTGGGGATAGCCATCGGCATCGTTATAGCCGTGGGGTCGTGGAGCCTGCTGCGCGACAGCATGCGCATGGCCCTTGACGGAGTGCCGTCGAATGTGGACATTGACAGGGTAGAGGAGTGCATCACCGGCACGACGGGGGTAAAGTCGTTCCATCATCTGCACGTATGGCCCCTGAGCACTACGGCCACGGCGCTGACAGTGCACGTGGTGGTGGATACGCCGGAAGATATCGACGGGGTAATCACCCGGCTGCGCCATGCACTTGAGGATATCGGGATAAGCCACTCCACGATAGAGGCGGAGACGTCAGAGGCTGACTGCCGGTGCCGCGAATGCAGCCTGCACGTGTGAGGCAGTGCAATCTCCCGATGCGGATATGCCGCCCGTCGCGCAGTGGCGAAGCTGCATGACGGGCGGCGTGATGTAACGCATGTGTGCGGAATGGGATCAGTCAAACAGGTATCCCATGGATTGCAGCATTGCCCGCACATTGTCCAGCCGGGACTCCTTTACGAAAAGAGTGCCCCCCTCGCCGAGGATGCAGTGCTTCCGCAGGTCGGGATTTCCGGTAATGTCGCGTATGAGGTCGGGAAGGTCGGAACGCAGCTTTATCATGCAGAACCGGCGTGCACTCCTCTCACCGGCCTGGGCGCGGCGCAAAGCCTCGTCAATCACATCCCTCATCTCATACATAATCTCAAGACTTAAGGTATTGCGGAGCGAATGTATGCGCCGGCCGAGAATAAAAGCCGAGTCACATCCCCGCAGCAGCGACTTAGGGGTGATGCGGAATCGGGTGGGGCTTATCCTGTCGGCAAGAGATTCGAAAAGGAAGGAGCGCGGATCGTTATTCGACTCGAGGGTGATGATGCCGTTGCGGCCGTCGAAATCAATCCGGTGCATTGTCTCACTGTCGATATCGGCATAGGTGTCGCTATAGCCGAAGGCATAGCGGCCGAGGTCGGTCATGCGTATGTAGCGCATGTACTCCGTCTTCTCCGGATCGCTGTCGGCCGGGTCGCCGGAGAAGTCGGATGCAATCTCCAGCACGCCGATGGCGCAGAGGAAGCGGATCCAGTGCAGCACGAAGGGAATATCCACCTCCTCGGACCAAAGGATATCGCCGGGGCGGGTATCCGCATCGGCATCGGAGAGGCGCGTCAGCCTTGACTTAAAGCGGCTTTCACCATTGAACAGGATCGGCTCGTCGGCAAATTCATCGGATTCGTGGCATAGGATCAACATATCCAGATTGCTCAGCGACATCCATCGGTCGGCGCAGCAAGACAGGATACTGTTGATTTCCTTAAGAAACGGCACTACGAGTGAGTCCTGGGTCCAATGTTTGGTAAATCCATGGAAAGCCGGAAGGAAATAGGCAAACTGAGTGGATATGATCTGTTGCGGCAATTGGTTGAGGGCATAGCGGGCGAACTCCCCCGCATTATCAGCCCCGGTATCCTTATGGCGGTTGACGGCATATTGGAAATATGCGAATACAAAGAGTTCAAGCCTGCTGAGCGGATATTTCTCATGCCGGAGATTGGTGAAATCCTTGAATCCGGTGGAATCGCGGAATGTACGCAAAGCCGTGGCCGATAGCAAGCCTTTCGTATTGGTCTTCACGCCACTGGCGGCCATCGAAGCGATATACGCCAGGGATTTGCCCACCGAGTGCCGGAAATTCTCAACCGTGAGGTGCGGAGGGATCGTGTCGGCCAGGATAGGGGAGGTCATGTCTGCACTGAAGAGGTGCGGGAGGAGTCGTCTTCGCAGATCGGAGCGCAGCGTATATGTATAGCTGGACTTCGGCGAGTTCCAGCAGTCATAGGGATTTGAAGCCAACGGAGTGACCCAGAAGAACGGCAGTTCGCACGTGGGCTGCCGGTGGCTCCAGTGGTTGGTTGTGGCGATCCCCATTTTGTGGCCAAGCACAGCGTGGATACTGTGGGAAGTGACCTCACCGGAGGTGGCGAGCAGTCGCCATGTATTGAGTATGTGTGGGTCGGCCAGACTGATGGCAAGGATATTGTCGATGTTTGAGCCTAAAGCCAGATACAGTCGTACGATATCTTCCTTATGAAGGCGATTGTAGAGGGTGGCGTCGAGGAGCGCGTCGTAGAGCGGCCTGAATTCCGGTTCGGATTCAGGGGAGAGGATGGTCATCTTCGACTTCAGCACCCTGCGCACGGGAGCGATAAGCAGCTTGATGGATTCCTTATCGAGGTTATTGAGTAATTTGCAATTCTCATCCCAGTGCGGAGTGGTGGTGAGTTTCAGGCATACGGTGTCCATAGGTAAGTCATTATCAGGAGAGTATGAAATCGATGTCGGATTCGGAGAGTCGCTTTGCATCAGCGGAGTCGGTGCTTATGAGCGAGTCGATGAGCTGACTCTTCTGCGACTGTAGCTGGAGCATCTTTTCCTCGATGGTGCCTACCGTAATCATGGAGTAGGAGCTTACGGTATGCTTCTGGCCGATGCGGTGCAGACGGTTGATGGCCTGTTCCTCGGCAGCCTTGTTCCACCACGGCTCCACGATATATACCGTGTCGGCGGCGGTGAGGTTCAGTCCGGTGCCCCCCACCTTGAGGGTAAGCAGCATCACCATGCAGTCCGGGTCAGACTGGAATCGCTCCACGATGCGCTTGCGGTCATTGGCCGAAGAGGACCCGGTCATGGAGACGTAGCCAATGCCGAGGCGCTGCAGGTGTGTGGCCAGGATTTCGATTCCGGCTATGAAATTGAAGAATACCACCGACTTGTGGCCGTTGCCTACGGCAGCCTGCAGTGATTCCAGAAGGTCGTCGATTTTGGGAGATGTCACCTGCCCGTCGCTGAGGCTTTCCGGTACGGAAGCGATACGGCGCAATTCGTTGAGGGCCTGGAACAGGAGGAACCTGGATTTATTGATACCTTCGCGGGCTATCTCCTCCTCGATCTGCTGCCTGAAGCTGAGGCGGCGCTCGTTGTAGAGGCGTTGCTGCGGTGCCGACATCTCCACATACATGGTCTGGTCGATGCGTTCCGGGAGGTCGGAAAGCACGTCGCGTTTCAGTCGGCGCAGTATGAACGGGAATATCCTGCGGCGCAGCGATTCTGCCGCCTCCTTGTCGGCAGCGCGCTGTATCGGCATGGTATAGGAGGCGTTGAAATCATCGATTGAGCCGAACATCGTGGGGTTCAGGAAACGGAACAGCGAGTATAGTTCGGTGAGATTGTTCTCCATCGGGGTGCCGCTCAGTGCAAACCGGTGCTGGGCGTTAAGCAGGCATATGGCGGTGGCCGTCTGGGTCGTGATGGTCTTTATATGCTGCGACTCATCGAGAATCACGCATTCCAGAGGCTGATCCTTAAGTGACTCTATATCGTTGCGGGCCACTGCATACGTGGTGAGTATGATGTCGGCCTCAAGAGCTTTCTTCAGGTCGCGGTCCGAGCCGTAATAGGTGTGGAAGGTGAGTTGCGGAGCGAAGCGGGTGAGCTCCTTCTCCCAGTTGAAGAGGAGGCTGCGCGGCATCACGATCATCGACGGGCGTGCGGCGCCGGGATATACGGTGGTGAGCAAAGCGATGGCCTGAAGGGTTTTGCCGAGGCCCATGTCGTCGGCGAGGCATCCTCCGAGTCTGTTGCGGTAGAGATAGCAGAGCCATTTCACACCCTGTTCCTGGTATGGGCGCAGGGTGGCGTTGACCTTTATTTCCGGCATCGGAGAGTCAGGTATACGGTTGAATCCCTCCAGCACGTCGCGCGAGCGGGCTGCGAACGGCCCGGTGAGTTTTCGCTCCAGAAGCCGGTCGACCTCCGGGAGGTCGAAGATAGTGATGCGGATCTTCCCGTCCTTGTCGCGGCGGCGGAAGATGCGTCGCAGGCGGTTGATGTAGTCTTCGTCGAGGATACCCCGGTTGCCGTCGCTGAGCTGCACGTAGCGCTGGGTGGAGTATTGGCGGAGCAGTTCGGAGATGGTGAATGTGTCGGTGCCGATGGTGACATCCCCCTCACCCTCCAGGAAATCGATTCCGGAGGATAGGCGGAGGTTGAGTTTCGGACTCGTGGCCACGATGCGGTACTCCTTCAGTTTCTCACTTCCCACAAGGCGGAAATCCTCCAGCACAGCGGGGAGATTCCTGAGCAGGAAAGGTGCGGCAGTGGCTTCCGGCACAATGAAGAAATTCCCTTCGCGGTATATTTCCTTGCGGGCGGTGCGGTCAGGGGCGCTGTCGAGTATCGCTTTCTCCAGGCGGTCGGTGCGCTCTGAGATATCGCAATCCTTCACATTATGCAGGGTGATGTCGTTGCCATTGATTATGGCAGCGACCACCGGCTGGAAATCGGGCGGGAGCAGATTGCCCAGAAATTCAAGCGATGCCGAGGCCCGCAGATAGAGGGCCTTGTCGATGGCCACCTTCTCAAGATATAGCATCGGCACGGAGTGCACCGCATCGGCCGACTGGCGTGTGCGCCCGTCGTTGAGGGATGGGGTGACATTCTGTACGTATGAGAGGAAAATGGTGAGGAATGCCTCGAGTTGCGCCGGAAAGACGGGGGCAATGAGTTGGCTGATATGCCCGAAATTCGGCCCTACGGATGGCACCGTATAAACGGTGTCGGCGCAAAGCACTGCCGTATCGCTCAGAAACACAAGGTCGGCGAGGCGCGTATCGTCGGCTTGCAGCATTAGCCGGATTTCCGCCTTAGGGAGCTCTGGAGCCGTCACTATCCGGAGCGACAGAGAGGCGGGAGAGTCGCTGAATCCCAGCACTCCCACCCCGTCGGGGGCAGCGATGGTGCACCCATTCCTCATAAGATGCACCAGATACGGATTCTCCCAAAGCGGGATGCTGACATTCTGTGTGGCGGATGAGGTGATGCCGAACACGTCGGTGATACGCGATATGCGCATCATCTCATTGTAGAGCTGTCGGTCAGGCAATGACATTGCCGGGGGGGCCGACATATATCCGGAGGGAAATTCCAGAAACGGACGGCCTTCAGACAGTGTAAGCGTGAAGACGGGATTCTCATGATGGAGGGTTCCTCCGGCATTTCGCGATGAGAGAGGTGTGAGCGCTGAGAGAATCGAATCAAACAACAGTGTGCCTCCGGCAGAGGGGGTCATATCATTTTCAGTATTATCCATCGTAGGGTTAATATGTGGAAAGGAAAAGTGTGTGGCCATGTACATAAAAGCCTGTCTTGCTTAGGATGCAAGGATTTCGTGCCGTCCGGACAGCAGACTCTATATGGAATGCCTGAGATTACAAAAGTATAATAAAATATTCACATTTGCAAATATTAATGAAAAAAACAGTTGAATGCTCATGGCAGATGCCCTTAAGGGGATGGCGAAGGGGTATATGGGGCAATGATGGGCAATACGGGCCAATGCTGCAAGATGCGGGGTATAAGGCAAGCAAAACGGGATGTACAGGCGTTATAGCTCATAATACATGCTATGAAAGATACTGACAGAACCGTAAAAACAGCTGAATACTCCGAAGGTGGCGGCATGTCGCTGTCGCGACGGCTGACATTGGCCGGACTGCTGGTGACGGTGGGGATAGTGTTTGGTGATATCGGCACATCTCCGCTCTATGTGATGAAGGCCATAATCGGAGTCAATCCGCATTATGAGCCCGACTATGTGCTTGGCGCGATATCCTGCGTGATATGGACGCTGACGATGCAGACCACGGTAAAGTACGTCGTCATAGCCCTGCGGGCCGACAATAAGGGTGAAGGGGGGATACTTGCTCTCTTCGCGCTGTTGCGCCGGTTGCCGGGACGGTGGATATTTATTGTGGCCGCCATCGGAGCGGCCGCGCTGATAGCCGACGGGATGATCACGCCTGCCGTGACGGTGACCTCGGCCATCGAAGGGCTGCGTAATGTGACTGACCGCGTGCCGGTGCTGCCGGTGGTGATAGGGGTGATCGTGATGATATTCCTCATACAGCAGGCCGGCACGGGGAAGATAGGGCGGATGTTCGGGCCGTTCATGCTGGTATGGTTCCTGTCGCTCGGTGTGGCCGGAGGGGCCTGGATATTCAGCTGCCCGGCTGTGCTGAAGGCCTTTAATCCGTGGTATGCCGTGCGGTTGCTCTTCTCTTCGCCGGAGTGGTTCATGATACTGGGCGCCGTGTTTCTCTGCACCACCGGAGCCGAGGCGCTCTACTCCGACCTCGGGCATTGCGGACGCCGCAATATCGCGGTGAGCTGGATATTCGTCAAGGTGATGCTGATACTCAATTACCTCGGGCAGGGAGCATGGCTGCTGACCCGCGGCCCGGAAGGGGCGAAGGGTCTTAACCCGTTCTATGCGATAGTGCCGGAGTGCCTGATGATTCCGGCCGTGATCCTTGCCACCGGGGCTGCCGTCATAGCGAGCCAGGCGCTGCTTAGCGGTGCGTTCACCATATTCTCGGAAGCCGTAAACCTTGATTTCTGGCCGAAGCTGAAGATAAAGTATCCTTCGGCAGAGCGCGGCCAGCTGTATATCCCGGCAGTCAACTGGGGTCTGCTTGCGGGGTGCCTGCTGACGGTACTGATGTTTCGCGATTCAAGCCATATGGAGGCCGCCTACGGACTTGCCATTACCGTGACGATGCTTATGACCACGATTCTGCTTACGCTGTGGATGCGCTCGCGCGGAGTGGGGAGGGTATGGAGCGTGGTGTTCTTCACCTTTTTCGTGGCGCTCGAAGGGCTCTTCCTTGTGGCCAATCTCTTTAAGTTCATGCACGGCGGATGGTATACGCTGCTGGCTGCCGGAGTGGTGGGGACGGTGATGATCGTATGGCGGCGCTCGTCGGATGTGCGTCGCGGGTATATAGAGTACCGTTCGCTGGAGTCGGCCGCTCCGCTGATAGAAGCGATAAGCACGGATGAGGCTATACCGAAACTGGCCTCGAATCTGGTGTATCTCAGCGAGTCGTCGGATCCGGGGAGGGTAGAGTCGAAGCTTCTGTATTCGATAATCAACAAGAGTCCGAAGCGTGCCGACCATTACTGGTTTGTGCATGTGGACTATGTGGATGCTCCCGATACGCTGACGTATTCGGTGGATATCGTGCGGCCGGGGCGTATCTATATGGTGACGCTTCATGTGGGGTATCGCGTGGATCCGAAGGTGAGCGTGTATCTGCGTCATGTGGTGGAGGATCTTGTGGCAGCCGGAAGGCTTGACCTTACGAGCGGGTATCCGTCGCTTCGTGCGGCGGGAGTGCCGGGAGATTTCCGTTTTGTGCTGTTGCGGCGGGTGTTCTCGCTGTCGAGCAGCTGCCGCAAGCGGGAGCGCATACTGATGCGCGGCCATGAGCGGCTGCGTCATCTGGGTCGGTCGGAGACGGAGGCTTACGGACTTGACACGAGTCTTGTGACGCTTGAGACGGCTCCGCTGATACTGAATACGGCGCCGGGACGACGCGTGGTGCCGGAGTCGGCCCCGGATGAGTAGCCGGGGGAAAGGTAATGGTGATGGTGATGGTGATGGTGGCGCCGGCATGGCGAGGGGG